>NZ_CAKPYL010000006.1 GCF_934202865.1 uncultured Fenollaria sp.
CAGAGAGTACGAGCGATACAAGAAAATTAAATACACCTTGCTTGACGTTGAAAATGCACCAAAATCGAGAAATATACTTAGGAAGATATATATGGATAAGCTAAAAACTTATCCGAGCGAAGAAGAGCTAGATCAGATACAGTCTATACTTGGCTACATAAAGAACACTAACGAGGATTATATCGATGCGGACGGGCCTTTTGAATACAAAGTCGTGGTCGATGACTTCGAAGCGTATAAGAAGAAAAAGAAGCTCATCGACTTTGACGATATGCTTGTGATTGCAAACGATTTGCTTGAAAAGGATAAGCATATAATTTCGAAGTTCAAGTATAAGTACGAGTACATCCTTCTTGACGAGGGTCAAGACACTTCGTCCATTCAGTTTATGATTCTTGATAAGCTTATTAATAAGGATAATAATTTCTTCGTCGTGGCTGATGACGACCAATCTATATATAGGTTTAGAGGCGCTTGCCCTGAGAGGATACTAAATTTTGAGAAGCATTATAAAGACGCCCATATCTATAGACTTAGCGAAAACTATAGGTCTACGCCCAGCATAATCACTGCATCTAATAGACTAATTAAGAACAATAAGCTAAGATACGCTAAAGACTTAAGTGCACATAAAAGTGGAAGTGTGCCAGTCAATGTAAAGCTCTTTAACAAGGACCTTGACGAGTACCGCTACATAGCAAAGTATCTAAAGGACGCAGAAGGCACTGTCGCCGTCTTGTATAGGAACAATATCTCTCAGATACCGCTAGCTGAGTACTTAGAGCGCTACATGATTAACTTCACTTCCTATGATAAAAAGGATCGCTTCTTCACTCACTGGATTATAGAGGACATCTTTGATATTTATAATTTTTCGCAAAATATGAATGACGCTGCCCTATTTAGAAAGATTTACTACAAGATTAAGGGCTATTTATCGAAGCAAGATATAAGTGAGCTAAGCACTTTGACAGATGTTGATGTTTTAAAAACTTTGTATAAGTCCGAGACGATTCAAAGCTATAAAAAGGATTATATTCTTGAGCTGATGAAAGATTTCAAGGCCATAAGAAAGATGAAGCCATCGAATGTCATTGATTATATTGAAAATGATATGAATTACAGAGGCTACTTAAGGACAAAGGGCCGTGACAACAGTGAGTCCTTCAACAAGCTGCTTACTATGCTCTACTTTTTGAAGCAAATCGCTCTCTACACTAAGAGCATGGATGAGCTTAAGCTAAGGCTCAATGTTTTAAGAAACAAGATCTATAGCCAAAACGAATCGAATGTGGTGCTCTCAACTATACACGGCGCTAAGGGACTTGAGTTTGACACGGTATTTTTGATAGACATAGTTGATGAGGAGATACCAGGCTCAAATAACGCGAGCGATGCAGAACTTGAAGAAGAAAGAAGAATCTTCTACGTTGGCATGACAAGAGCTAGAGAGAATCTATATATCTTCGCATTTAAGGAGAGAAACAACACGGACTACGATATAAGTCCATTTATAAACGAAATAAAGGCTTGATTGCTCATAAGAAAAGGTCAAAGTTAAAACTTTGACCTTTGTGTTTTTTATTGAATTTCTTTGCGGCTTCCATCGCTATTGAAAGCTGCTTTTAGTTTTAGATTTACATATAGAATCGAGCCTAGCATTAGAACTACTTGTACCATCATAAGTATTAGGGCTAAGTTTCCTGTGTAGTCCTTATCCTCGCTATATAGTAAGAAAAGTATGATGAGACTAATAGGAAGCATTATTCTTCCTAAGCTTATCCAAGCCTTTGGGAATAGTCTTTGTGCGTAGTCCCAAGTCTCTTTATTCATCATTGAAAGCTTTGTTCTAAAGCCTATAGCTATGTTTGGCTCTTTGCTCGGATATTTTTCAAATATCTTTCCTATTACTATCAGAAAAAGTGGGATATATGCCACTGATATAAGCATAATTATTTTAAACAATGATATCACCTTTCTTTATTGATAAAAGATTCTCTATACTAAATAATCTTCATTCTCATCAATATCGTCATAATCATCTTTAGCCTTCTTTGATTTTTTCTTCTTAAATGGTGCCTTCTTTGAAGATTTTTGCATCAAGATGAAGTAAGTTCCTAGTATTAGTAGTATTACTATAAGTATGATGATTATGATTTTGATTGGGCTCTTCTTTTCAGTCTTTTGAACTTCAACTGGCTTAAATAAGGATATTTGATCAGTTTTGTATGGCTCGCCCTTCTTAAGATTTTCAACTGTTAATTCCATGTCAGCTATCTTGTTTTGCTTGATTTGTTCATATACATCATTTGTATCAAGTATAGCATCTTCAAGCTTTGAATCATTTTTCTCTCTATCATTTAATAAATCTATTGCTATCGCTTTAGCTACTTTGCCTTCGTTGGCAAGTATTATGCTTGGCTTACTTGTTTGATCTATACTTAAGTATCTAGCATTAGTCATGCTCTTTGTTTTAAGTAATGTAATGGCTTCAAGTAGACCATCGCTTATGTCTGAATATGTCTCTACTATAAGGCCCTTGTTTGACTTTATAAGTCCAGCTTGCATGAATGGACCGACTTTATCTTTTATAATCATAATTGCATTTCCCTTGTTGACAAAGGAATCTTCTAATGTCTTGTTAGCGTTGTTGAATAAGTACTCTGTTGAAAGATTGTAAACTGGTATTACATAGCCAACCAAATTTTCTCTTTCATTATTCTCTTCTTTCATCTTGTTATTAATGACTAAGCTAAGTCTTTCTACTTCTGAGTCACTTAATACGTAGCCATTTGGTGTACTAACCTTTAAGTCCGCTGCATATGCGGCATTTGTAAGCATAAGTAAAAATATTAATAATAAACATACTTTTCTTTTCATAAGAAAACCTCCTTTATCCTTACTCTCTATTTACCCTTAAGCGCGTTAAACTAAACAAGAATTAATAAAGTATTTAAATTAAAATTGCTTTTTGATTTAGTTTATATTTGCTTATTGATTATGGTTTATTGCTTATTATATATTTCTTGTCATTCTTCATTGCTCATTATATATTTCTTATCACTCTTCATTCGTTTTTTGTCATATCTTGCACATTATTATTTTTTCATTTCTCGTTTTTTATTTTCAATACTCATTCTCATTGCAATTTTCATCACTTATTTTTCATTATTCTTTTTCATTATTCATTGTTCAGCTAATAAGCATTCCTTTCGTTTTCATCATATCTTACACATCTATTATAGACAAAAATAAAGCTACGATTGCTCGTAGCTTTATTCATTATCTTGGTCTAGTTAATATTAAAATTATAATCAAAACTATAAATATCGGTCCGAATACCTTTGCTGCTGCTAAAAACATAGCAGCGAAGTCACCTTTTTCAGTATCTTCTTGGTCTTTATTAATTAAATTACCTTTTTCATCATACTTACCCGAGGTCTTCTTAAGATGTTCAAACGCGCGATCTATTTTCTTTTGAAAAAACATTACTTATCCAAATTTAGCTTGTGATGACATGCAACAAAGTGTCCAGGTCTTACTTCTTCAAATACTGGAACTATTGTTCTACATTCTTCAGTAGCATATTTACATCTAGTGTGGAATTTACAGCCCTTAGGTGGATTGATAGGACTTGGAATATCCCCTTCTAGAATTTGAATTTCTTTCTTAGAATCTGTAGTTGGTATTGCGCCTAGAAGTGCTTCTGTATATGGATGCACCGGTCTAGCATATAACTCCTTAGAGTCAGCAAACTCAACTATATTTCCTAAGTACATAACACCTACCTTATCAGATATATATTTAATAACTGATAAGTCATGTGAAATGAATAGATAAGTTAAGTGTTCTTTTTCTTTTAAGTCAATCAATAGATTTATAATTTGTGATTGAATTGAAACGTCTAGAGCTGATACCGCTTCGTCGCAAACGATGAAGTCAGGCTTTAAAGCAACACTTCTTGCGATACCAATTCTTTGTCTTTGACCGCCAGAGAATTGGTGAGGGTATCTGTGTATAAAGTAATGAGCTAGACCGCAGTCTTGCATAACTTTTACAACGTAATCTTGTAGTTCTTTATCTTTTTGTTTGTAAATATCATGAGCTACTAAACCTTCAGATATAATTTGACCTACTGTCATACGAGGGTTAAGTGATGAGTATGGGTCTTGGAAGATAAGTTGCATATCTTTTCTCAAGTGTCTCATTTCTTCATATTCAAGTTCAGCTAGGTTTATACCAGCATCTCTATAGCTTTCTGCTTTTTCATAATCAGGATTGCCCTTAACGTCTTCTCTAAGCGCATCAAGCTTTGCTTCAACATCTTTTAAAGCGTTTTCTGCAGATGAATCTTCTTTGCCATCTTTCTTAGCAGCATAGATCTTAGCGTTAAGTTCTTGTTCCTTTAATAGTAAAGATTTAACTTCACTTTCATTATTATGATATATCAATGCACCTGCTATTTGTGCAAGGTCTTGATATAAAAGTCTGTGTTTCTTTTCAGTATCTCTAAGCTTGTTAAGAGCTTCTCCCTTTTCCTTACCATCAGGAAGTGCATCATAAGCAGCTTTTTCCTTTTCAAGTTCAGCTTCAAGCTCTTTAATCTTGCTCTTGTGACTAGCAAAACCATTTATAAGCTTATAAACGTATTTAGGGTTTACTTCCCATCTTGTTCTTCCGTAATAAATAGTTCTACCGTCAGTTTGTTTGTATAATTGTAGTAAAGTTCTACCAAAAGTAGATTTACCACAACCAGATTCACCTACTAGACCTATAGTTTCGCCTTTGTAAATATCCAATGAGATATCATCATTAGCTTTAACATATTGAACTTCCTTACCTACTTTTTGTACTGGGAAGTATTGTTTAAGGTTTTGTATTTTAAATAATAACTCTTTATTTTCCATTGGATCTTACCCCCTTTTCAGGATAGAAACATCTTACTTCATGATTTTCATCTACCTTAACTAAATCTGGTTGATAGTTATCGCACTTTTCAGTTCTATACTTACATCTAGGAGCAAATTTACAGCCCTTTGGTAAGTTAAGTGGATGCGGTACTGAACCAGGTATAGCATCAAGCTTAGTGCCTTGAGGAGTATCCAATCTTGGTATTGATACCATAAGTCCTTCAGTATATGGATGCATATAAATGCTCTTACCTTCGAAGATAATATCTCTTGGTGCTTTTTCTACTACTTGACCACAATACATAACAGCAACGTCGTCAGCCATTTGGTTAATAACGCCAAGGTCATGAGTGATAAATAGTATAGAAGTACCAATTCTCTTCTTTAAGTCATTCATTAGTCTTAGTATTTGAGCTTGAATAGTAACGTCAAGAGCTGTTGTTGGTTCGTCCGCTATAAGAAGCTTAGGAACACAAGCAAGTGCCATGGCGATCATAACCCTTTGTCTCATACCACCTGATAATTGGTGAGGATATTGTTTAGCAACAGTTTCTGGATTTGGTATCTTAACCATGCTAAGCATTTCAACAACTTTTTCAGCTGCTTGTTTTTTATCCATACCTTGGTGAATAATGAACGGTTCACTTACTTGTTTTTCAACAGTAAATACTGGGTTAAGTGAAGTCATTGGCTCTTGGAATATAACAGAAACATCATTACCTCTGATATGACCCATCTTGTTCTTAGGTATATCAGTAATATTTTCTCCGTTAAACCAAATTTCACCGCTGTCAATATATCCATTACCATCAAGAAGTTTAATGATACTCATGGCAGAAACACTCTTACCACTACCACTTTCTCCTACTACTCCTAATGTTTTACCTTGTTCTACTGAATAGGAAACGCCATTAACAGCTTTGATTATTCCCTTTTTTGTTGTAAAAAAGGTATGCAAGTCTTTTATTTCTAATAATGCCATTAATCTTACCTCCTATCTTTCAGCTGATTTAGGGTCGATAGCGTCTCTTAAGCCATCACCTATTAAGTTAATACAAATTACGCAAACACCTAGTATGATAGAAGGGAATACCCATCTCCACCAGTATCTTTGAATAATTATAGAGTTGTTAGCACCGTTAAGCATGTTACCCCAAGTTGGATATGGTGCTGGAACACCAAAGCCTAGGAATGAAAGTGATGCTTCAGTAAGCATACTTGATGCAAATGATAGTGTAGCGTTAACTATAATTATAGATATAGTGTTTGGCAATATATGTTTAAATATAATGTTCTTTTCTTTAATACCTAGTGATCTTGCAGCGACAACGTATTCTTGCTCTCTAATTGAAAGTACTTGAGCACGAACAAGTCTTTGAAGTCCTGTCCAAGATAGTAAACCAAGTATAATCATGATCATAAAGATCTTTTGGTCGGCAGTCATTGTTTGGCCAACAAGTGCTGATAATATCATAGCAAATGGTAGGAATGGTAGTGAGCCTATCATTTCTGCAACCCTTTGTAGAACGTTATCAACCCAGCCGCCAACGAAGCCTGAAATACCACCAACGATTACGCCGATGATAGTTGAGATTATAACTGCGATAGCACCTATAGTCATAGATTTTCTACCACCGTTAAGAATTCTGTTCCAGATGTCTCTACCAAGGTCATCAGTACCTAGTAGGTAACCTTTGTGACCGTAGCTGTGCATCTTGCCTGATTGATCTTTAACGTGAGTTTGATAGAAGCCTGTATATACTTCATCAACTTTTTTGCCTCTTAAATCAGCTGGAACATCTAATTGTCCTAATGAGTTTGAACCCCATTCTTGAATAGTATCATCTTTTAGCTTAGCTAAGTATGAATATCTTTGTCCATAAATATTCTTTACATTACCATCAATATTTTCAGGAACTTCCCACTCACCAGTAGTAGTTGGGTTACCCCACATATAAATCTTACCTGATTCTCCAACAGCAACGAATGTGTTGTATGAAGAAGCAAGGTCAACTACTTTTTCATTTATTTCAGGAATCTTTGATAAACCTGATTCTTGAGCACCTAAGTGAACAACTTTACCATCTTTAGTGATAGCGCAAGCTGTATTAGGGTTAGGAGCTATCTTAACGATATTTCCTTGATATTCATGACCTTCTTTGTAGTCATTAACGCCCATATTACCCCAAGCATATGTGTATCCATCTTCGTCTATAGCATAAGATACTTGGTCTGATGCTGCTATGTCAACAATCTTAGTGCCCATTAATTCTGCTGGAGCTTTAGCTTGTTGAAGTCTGTTATTACCCCAACCAAGAACTTTACCGTCCTCTGTAAGAGCTATTACGTGGTCAGTACCGCAAGCTAATTTAACGATGTCTTTTCCTGCTTTTTTAACTTCCTTAGGTATTTTTCTAATATCTACCTTTTTAGAGATATTAGTTTTACCCCAAACAAAAATCTTACCATTGTCATCAACAGCAGCGCTAAATGTAGATCCAACGCTTAATGTCTTAACATTTTTAAGACCATCTGGCAATGGAAGTATGTCAAAACCTGGAGCAATGTTTGCTTGTGTTGTTTCAACATATGATAAATCTAAAGGATTGAAAAGTGGTCCTATTAAAACTAATAAGAATATACCTAAGAAGATGAAAAATGCAGTCATTGCTACCTTATTTGAAATGAATGCATTAAGTATGGTTCTAAAAGGAGTTTGAATATCATCCTCAATCATTACATCTTTCTTTTTATCTTTCTTTTTAAATAATCCTTTTTCTTTTTTAGGAGGTATTTGTTTTGTGTCTTTTAAGTCTTTATTATCTTTTTCCATATTAACCTCCTAATTTTCTACTCTAACTCTAGGGTCAACTAAACCGTATGTCAAGTCAGTAATTAAGTTGCCTAGTAGTGTTATTATAATATAGAACAACTGAATAGCAAGTGCTAAGTCATAGTCCTTTTTATTTAAAGCGTCTATGTAGAACTTACCCATACCATTTAAATTGAACATTGATTCAATAATTAGTGATCCTGAGAATATACTCATAAACCATCCAACTATAAGTGTAACTACTGGTAGCAATGCATTTCTCCACGCATGTGAGTAGATTACAGTCTTTTCCTTCAAGCCCTTTGCTCTTGCAGTCTTGATATAATCCATACTTAAAGCGTCATCCATAGCAGCTCTGACATATCTTGTCATACCGCCTAATGAGCCTACTGTCATGATTATTAGAGGAAGTGCAATGTGCTTAAAGATGTCAAGTGTATCTTTAATACCTGTATAATTCTTTCCTGCAGTTCTCATACCACTTACAGGGAACCATTGTAACTTAACACTAAAGATGTATATAAACAATAGTGCTGTGATAAATACTGGTATAGAATAACCTATAACAGTTAATACTTGTGTTACTTGGTCGAAAACCGAATTCTTTTTAACAGCGCACGCTATACCAAGTGGTATAGTAATGCCAAGACCTATAATTATTGCAAAAATGTTAATAAATATAGTAAGTTTTAAAGGTTCTTGTACAACGTTTACAACCTTATCTTTATAAACTCTTGAGTCACCTAAGTCGCCTTGTAATAATCTACCAAGCCACTTTCCATATCTAACTATCATAGGATCGTCAAGACCGTATTGCTTTCTTAAATCTTGATATCTCTTATTGTACTCTTCTACTTTTAATTGTGCCTTCATTGGTTCAAGCTCAGCTCTTGCTGGGTCTGAAGGTATCATGTTATATAAGAAGAAAAGCAAAATAGACATAACAAAAAATACGAATACCATGTAAAGTATTCTTTTTATAACGTATTTTCCCATCATCATCCACCTTATCTGTATTTTTATAGAAGGCAATATTTCTATTGCCTTCCACAAAATGTTTTTTTAAATTTTAATCTTTACTATTCTGTTACCCAAGCATCTAGTACAGTTGCTGTTAAGCCCTTCATTTCTGAAGTAACCCAATGTTTAAGTTTTGAGTTGTAGAAGTCATGGTATTGGTTAGAGTATAGAGGTAGGTCAGGTAGCATTTCATTCCATCTAACTATGAACTTAACAAAGTTTTCCTTAAATACGTCTCTTTGATCTGGTGTACATTTAACCATATCGATAGCAGCTTGTTCTAGTTCTTTATCGAAGATAAAGTTAGTATTGTAACCCATCTTGATCATTTCTTCTTTTGTTGAGTAATCATATTTTCTATCATACCATGGAGTAAAGCCTGAAGCTAAGTTAAACATATTATATGTTGGAACTCCATATTTAGCATCTTGTGATGCGTCTCTGTATAACCAGTTTAGTAATTCGTCAAAGCTCATTGCGTCTCTTTGAATCTTGATACCTGCTTTTACAAGGTCAGGGTTTTCAGCTAGTTTAACAACTAGTAGGTCAGATACTTCGTTGTTTTCAGTAGATGCCCATTTGATTTCAAGTGGCATTAACTTACCGTCATCCATCTTTTTGTATCTGATTCCGTCGCCTTCTTTGTATTCAGCGCCTGATTCGTTTAGAGTAAAGCCAACTTTTTCTAGTAATTCAACAGCCTTAGCTGGGTCATATGGATAAGAGTTAAGCTTTTCATCAAGTTCTTTACTAGTTTCTTGATAGAACCATTGAGCTGTACCATAAGGTCCGTTTACAACAGAACCGTATCCACCTGTAAATTGTTTAGCGAAATCGTTTCTATCTAGTAAGTAAGCGAGTGCTTGTCTTACTTCTGGGAATTGAGTTGGTCCAACGTCGCAAGAGAATGCGATCTTACCATAACCAGCTCTTGGATAGTCAGTGTAAGCAAATCCTTCGTCTTCTGTTAAGTCCATACCAGCGTTGATAGTCTTACCATCACCGATGTTTTTGATTATATCAACACCGCCAGTCTTTAAGTCGTCGATTTGAGTTGCTTGAGTTATCTTCTTAAGAATAACTTTTGAAATTAGAGGTTTTCTACCCACTCTATCGCCTTGGAAGTTAGGGTTGATAACCATAGTTGCTAATTGTTGTGCTTCGTCGTATTTTTCTAACATATATGGACCGCTTGAAGGTAGAGTCTTTCTGTCTCTTGCAGCTTTAACTGCGTTCTTGAACTCTTCAGTATTAATATCTTCAACAAAGTAACATCCATCGCCGTCATCTTTAATGTCTACTTCTTTTCCTAACCAAAATTCTAGATCTTCTGGACCTGATGATACAGAGTTTAATTCATAGAAATATGGTGTATTTTCAGGATTAATAGTTGATGAGAAAGTGTAATCATCAATTAGGTGAACACCTTCAAATTCTTTCTTTTCGCCTTTACTAAATGCATCGTAACCAACTAGGTCGATACCTGCTGTGTTTTTACCTTGACAGAAGTCTGGTCCAATAAGTTTTGAACTCCAGAATAGTATGTTTCCTACATAGTTCTTTGCTGTGATTTCTTTACCGTCAGCAAATTTAAGACCTTGTTTGATTGTGAATGTGTAAGTTTTTGATCCATCTTCATTGTCTTTAGTTTCATACTTTTCAACGATAGAATCATCAATTACGTATTCACCTTCGTCAGTTTGATCAACTGTACCATAACCTTGGATTAAACGTCTAACGTCAGCGTCTGATGCGTTGTTTTGCCATACTCCTGAGAAGTCTCCACTCATTTCAGTAGTAGTACCAATGATTAATTGGCCACTTGGTTCAGTTGGTCTTTCAGCTGTTTCGTCATCTGCTGGTTCTTCATCTTCAGCGTTTTCGTCATCAGCTGGTGCGTCTGTTTCAGTACCTGGTTCTTCTGGTTCGTCAGTATTCTTACCGCATGCAAATGCAAAAGCTGATAATACCATAGAAAGTACTAGTAAAAACACTAATGTCTTTTTAAGTTTCATTAATATTCCCCCTTAAATTTTTTTCATATAATAACGGCTATATGTTACATATATATTACAACATTTTTTAAAAAATTGCAAGCTTTTTTTATAAAAATTCAAAAATGAGCTTGCAATTAATACTTAAAAACTATTAAATTTCTTTATGATTTATAATTTCTATACCATGGGAAGTACCGATAACATCAGCACCTGCATCGATAAAGTCTAATGCAGTTTTGTAATCAGAAATTCCTCCTGAGGCTTTTATTTTTATTTTTCCACCGAAGTTTTCTTTTATAAATTTAACGTCATCCAATTTTGCTCCAGACTTCGTAAAGCCTGTTGATGTCTTCACGTAATCTACGCCATTCTCAGCCAATATCTTTGTTATATATAATATATCTTCCTTATTAAGGAAAGAAGTTTCTATTATAAATTTTAATATATGTGACTTAGTAATCTCTCTTAGAGCATTTACCTCTTTACTTAGATAATCATAGTCTCTCATCTTGATTCTTCCGATGTTCGAAACAATGTCTAAATCGTTTGCTCCATACATATGGATCTAAATTCATATTTTCTTTGCTCTTCCACAAGCTTTATAATATCAGCCTCACTTGCGTCCTGTTTTAAATTTGTTTGATCTATAAATTTAGCTATACCTAACATTTATGAATTTTATACCTCCTTCTTCTTCATTTTACTACTACACCTTGCTACGTAATAAAAGCTGCAAATATGAATTACAAATATCGATATTGTGTAGTAGGCTAAAATTTTTATAAAGCCACTTACAAAGAATTCTTCTGGCATTAGTCTTATAAGTAGGTCTGTCTTTGGATCAAGTTGCCACAAATCGTTTTTGAAAAAGATCTCATGAAACTTTATAAAGGCTCCTTGAAAGTCTGTCAGATGCAAGATGCCAAAGAATATTGGCACTAGATACCCTATAAACAAAGTGTTTCTTAGCTCTTTAAACTTAAATACATTAATCTTTTTCCACGCATATAGCATTATGATGATTAAAGTTATTATTGCAGCCACTATCTTTATTGTGTTTATTGTCTTGTATATGCCTCTTACGTCTCTCATGTGGCTAATCTCTTTTTCGTTTAAGCCGATAAGGCTTAGGTGCTCATCACCATTAAGCCCTCTTAAGTAGCCTGCTATGACTTTTGAAGCGACTAAGACTTCATCTTCAGATCTGTCGATATAATCAAAGCTATCCATGTGCTTTGCGCACAAAAATACAGCGTTTTCATCGTAGGAAACTGTTTGTATTGCTTGACATAATATAAGTGCTATTATATTTAAGGTCAATATAATAGCAACTGATAATTTCATATTCTTCATTTTAATCTTCTAAGTTGTGTGAAACGCTTTGAACGTCGTCTGATTCTTCTAGGTCATCAACCATCTTTTCAAACTTAATCGCTTGTTCTTCATCAAGTTTAACAGTAGTTTGAGGTATGTTTGATAAATCGAAGTCACTTAGCTTGTATCCTCTGTCCTTTAAGCCTTCAACAACTTGGTTAAAGTCTTCAACAGATGTGTAGATTTCGTAGCCTTCTTCGTATGACTTAAAATCTTCTGCTCCTAGATCAATTGCGTCCATAGTTAATGTGTCTTCATCAACTGATCCATCGTTTTCTATAGCGATAAAGCCTTTTTTATCGAATAGATATGATACGCAGCCTGTTGTTCCTAGGTTTCCGCCGTGCTTATCAAAAGCGTGTCTTACGTCTGAAGCTGTTCTGTTTCTGTTGTCTGTTAGGCAATCAACCATAACAGCAACGCCGCCTATACCGTAGCCTTCATAAGTAACGTTTTCGTAGTTAGCATCGCCTTCGCCGCCTTCACCTTTCTTGATAGCTCTCTCGATGTTGTCGTTAGGCATATTCTCAGCCTTAGCCTTTTCAATAGCTGATTTAAGCGATGGGTTAAATTCTGGATTGGATCCACCTTCCTTAACCGCTACAGTGATGTATCTAGCAAGCTTTGTAAATACTGATGCTCTTCTTTGGTCTTCTTTACCTTTCTTGGCCTTTATTGTTTTCCATTTTGAATGTCCTGACATTTTATTCCTCCTAATAATTGTTTTTAAAATAATCTATATCCACTCTCTTGTGCTGAGTTGAATTATATAGCTTTTTTATTCTTTCCTCTTTTTCTTTGGCAATGGTCTTGCCCTCGAAATATTTTTCTATATCGTCATATGAAACGCCTAGCTCGTCTTCATCGCTTTGGCCCTTCCATAACCCTGCCGATGGTTTTTTATTTATGACTTCATCTGGCACGCCTAAAACTTTGGCAATTTCATAAACTTCACTCTTGTAAAAATCTCTAAGTAAATATATATCGCAAGCGCTGTCCGCCCATTTAGTGAAGTAGCCTACTAGGTACTCGCTCTTGTTTGATGAGCCGACTACCATATATGATAAATTTTGTCCATACATATAAAGATTTGTCATCCTAAGCCTTGGCTTTACATTTGATAAGCTCATCTTTGAAAATTCTTCTGCCTTGGCATTTTTCACAAAGTCATCATAAGTACTCGTTAAATCTACTCTAGTTGTCTTAATGCCGAGCTTATCTGCTACTAATTTAGCATCTACTTCGTCTTCTTCAAGTGAATGTATCGGCATCACTATGCCTAAGTGATCACCCTCAAAAGCAAGTTTTGATAGACCCGCAACGACTGCTGAATCAACGCCGCCCGAAAGCCCGAAAACCGCTCCTTTTAAGCCAGTCTTGTCCCTTTTATCTCTTAGCCAAGATACCATATCTTGAACTATATTTTCATAATCTTTCAATTATTTCACTATCCTTTTATCAATATGCGCTTTTATATATTCATCCCCAAACTCATAATCAAGCTCGCGATTGGCAAGATTTTTGAGCGTTTCCAAAAGTTCTTCGCTGTCCTCTTCCTTTATATATATATCGGCGCTAATATTTTCCATGTACTCTAAATTATCTAAATCATAAACCGTATGTGATAAATGGTTCTTAATCTTGTCGAATTCTGCGTACGGGAATGTCAGTCTATACTTAAGAAAGCTGCCGTAGTCATAAATATGGCCCTCGATGCTCTTCTTAAATGCGCCAGAGTAAGCTCTTACAAGGCCTCCAACGCCTAGCTTAATGCCACCAAAGTACCTAGTTACGACGCAGACTATGTTTGATAGGCCTTCCACATCCATAACGCCAAGTATGGGTCTTGCTGATGAGCCTTGTGGCTCGCCGTCTTCATCGTAGCGCTTTGTAGGGATGCTACCATTAATGATGTAGGCGCTGACATTATGAGTTGCGTCCTTATATTTTTCTTTCATCTCATTAATGAAGGCTATGGCCTCGTCTTCGCTCGTAACGTGCTTTGTATTTGCTATGAACTTTGATTTATTAATCAGGTCCTCGGCGCTTACTAGCTCCAGAACTGATTTATACTCATTATTCACAGACATAGTCTTTATATTTATTGTAATCTATTTGTGAAAGCTTCACTTTTATATACATTGAAGCTTCGTCGTACTTTGTAACTTCTACAGCATAGCTCTTTTTAAGCCTATCTACAAGGGCGCTGTCCTTGAAAGGCACCTTCATTGTGACTTCTTTGTGGTCCTCTTTAAGTACTGACTCTATCTTGTCTATAAGCTTTTTAACATCTTCATCATTTTTTGCTGATATGTAGATGATGCCCTCTGTGTCCTTTAAAGTGGCCCTTCTATGCTCATCAAGTTTATCTACCTTATTATATACCCTTAAGACTTTTTTGTCCATAAGCCCCAAGGACTTCATCAGCTCAAGTGTTGTCTCAATCTGTAAATCCATGTTCTCGTCAGATATATCGACCACGTGTAGTATCAAATCCGCATATTTTAGCTCTTCCAAAGTGCCTTTGAAGGCCTCAACAAGCTTAGTCGGTAAATTCGATACAAAACCTACAGTGTCTGAGGCGATAAATTCTGATCCAGTGGAGAATTTTATCTTCCTAACAAAAGTTTGTAATGTGGCAAATAGCATATCCTTAGCCAAAACTTCCTTCGCTCCGCTTTCCGATAGCTTTATCATGCTGTTTAATATAGTAGATTTGCCGCAGTTAGTGTAGCCGATGATGCTTACATAAGGAACATCGCTCTCATTTCTCTTTCTCGAGATATTGTCCCTAGACTTTTGAGCTTCCTTTAATTTATTCTTAATTCTATCGATTTGTTCTTGTATGTGACGTCTATCTGTTTCAAGCTTTTGTTCACCTGGCCCTCTTGTACCGATGCCGCCACCCTCTCTTGATAGATAATTATTCATACCAACAAGCCTTGGCAGTCTATATGATAGCTGAGCAAGCTCCACTTGTAGTTTTGCTTCAACAGTTTCAGCTCTTAGAGCAAAGATATCCAAGATAAGATTAGTCCTGTCGACCACTTTTATGTCAAGTTCATCCTCTAAATTTCTTGTTTGTACGCCGCTTAGCTCGTCATTAACCACAAGAAGGTCAATGTCATTCGCTTCGATAAGCGTTTTTATCTCGTTAAGCTTACCCTTGCCCATGTAGTAGCGCGGGTTTAAAACGTCCTTACTTTGCTTCACTCTGACTATGGCTTCGGCATCGCACGCCTCAAGAAGCGCTTCAAGTTCATCAAGATACTCGTCAGTCTTTGAATCAAATTCAATTGTATATATAATTGCTCTCTCCATATAGCACCTCTTTTGTAATTATACCAAAGCCGTGATTAAATGTCAAAATATATTTATTGTATATAAAATAGCGTAGACAAATTTATCTACGCTAATCGTTTTTCTTGTGCAAAATTATTTATCATCGAGCCTATATATCCAAGTCTCTGTAATTTCATCTACTCCACCACTAAAAATATTCTTTAATCTCATAGCACTTTCATCTACATCATCTGCTTCAAAAAATATTTCTTCATAATCATTAAAAAGCTTTTCACAAAGGCTATAAAAGAACTCGTCCGCCTTAGCTATATCGCTTGCATAGACATAGGCAATTTCATTGTCTTCTACAAAGGCTAGCGCCATGCAATCTTCTTCGTTATAATAAACGTCCTTGGTTAAAATATTTTTAAATTCATCAAAATCTACTGACAGTGGATTAATGCTCTCATGTGTCTTCTTATAATATTCAAAATATATTTTTGCCAGCTCAAAATATTTTTCATCACCCTCTTTTGCCAAAAACAAATTTATCTTAGCTGTCTCTTTTCTGATGAGATCATCTCTTCTAACACTCATGCCATAACAGGTCCTCACTCTATTAAAACCATTTTCCTCGATGAAGTCTTTCTTCTTAGTATCATCCCCATCTATCATCATCTGTAGCGGTGCATGATTTTCTTCGCTTATGGCTTTAAAGCTATCTCTATTTATATTTTTCATATCGTCTAAATCAAAATCTATATATATGTTTTTCTTATGAAAGTGATTCTTTTTTATGCTTATCATCTACTCACTCCTCCATTCACCATGATTATATCACAATGGCCAGATAAATATTAAATTTTTCTTAAATTATATACCAAAAGCTTTAATATGTGGTATAATACATGTAGATATTATATTAGGAGTGATAATATGTCTAATAATAAACGAAGAAGAAAGCCGAGGTTTACGCTTAAGAAGCTCATAGTCATTGCGCTGATGACTGTGCTTATATCACTAACTCTATTTGCTGGCTCTGTTGGCCTCGCTTTTGTTAATATACTTACCACTGCCCCTGAGATTAATCCATATGAGATTAACAGTGGCTTTGAAGAGACGTCTCTTATATTTGATAAGGATAATAATTTACTAGAAAAGGTAGAGACTGCTGAATACAGAACTTTTGTTAAGCTATCGAAGGTGCCTCAATATTTGAAAGACGCCTTTATAAGCATCGAAGACGAAAGATTCTACGATCACCCTGGCATTGACCCTAAGGGTATTATGTCATCTCTATATGAAAACTTTAAGGCTGGTGGCGTTGTACGTGGCGCGTCAACTATCACTCAGCAGCTAATCAAAAATACTTACCTTTCTAATGAGCAAACGCTTACAAGAAAGCTTAAGGAAATATATCTTGCCCTTAACTTAGAGACAAAACTTAGCAAGGATCAAATACTTGAGTCTTACTTAAACATGATTTCTCTTGGCCAAAACTCCTATGGTGTACAAGAGGCTTCAAGAACATATTTCTCTAAGAATGTTGACGAGATAAACATCGCTCAAGCTGCTCTACTTGCTGGCGTTGTTAAGGGACCAAATATATATCAGCCTTTCTACAGAGTCAGTCCACTTAAGTTTGATGAGGCGACTATGAGAAAGGTTGGCGAAACTGAAATATTAGGCGAAAAATACATCCTTGTATTTAACACAAAATCTGTTGAAAGACAAAAGGTAATTCTTAAAAAGATGCTTGATCTTGAAAAAATATCTCAAGCTGAATACGATGAAGCAATTAATTTTGATATAGTAGCAAGCTTAAAACCAAGTGAAAAGAAGCAAACTGAGATCACAAGCTACGCGAGCGACTACGTTAAGAATCAAGTTGTTGAAGACTTGATGGATAAGTATCAAATTACTAAGCAAAAGGCTCAAGAAAGACTATTCACAGGCGGTTTAAGAATTTACTCAACTATTGACACCAAGATGCAAAAGGATCTTGACGAGGTCAACAGAAACTTCAACGGCATACTTCTTGGCGACGTATCAAGATACAAGGCTCCACTGCTTGTTGACAGAACCCTTGATAAGGCTGGTAATATTGTTGATAAGAACGGTAATATGGTTTATTTAAAAAAGGCAAATCTACTTACTGACGATGGCTACTTATTCATACCAAAGGGCGAGTTTAGCATAGCTGATAACGGTGATTTAACTATCACGAGCCCAAGGGTCTTTGCATATAATAAATCAACTGATATACAAGACTACTACACTATTGACGATGCGAAGAACCTTCTAACTCACAGAGTTGGCGGTCTTGCAGTGCCTGATGCTTACTACTTAAGACAAGCTAAACACAGCTTAATTATTAAAGCAGAATTCTTTAAAAATAACGCTGGGTTCTATAAAGTTAATGAGGCTGGCAACTTATTCATAAGTCCAGACTATTTCTATAATAATAAGACTGGTCTAGTTCAACCACAGTCAGCAACTGTAGTTATTGACTACAGAACTGGTCACATCGTTGCCATGATAGGCGGACGTGACGTAAAAGGCAATAGAATTTTGAATAGAGCTACTGACACGACTAGACAACCAGGCTCATCTATAAAGCCTCTTGCAGTGTACTTACCTGCTCTTGACAATGGCTTTACAGCTGCATCGCCAATACTCGATGTGCCATTGGTAACAGGTGAAGGTAAGGTATGGCCAAAGAACGTTTATACTGGTTTTAAAGGTATCACAACTCTTAGAGAATCACTAATCTACTCCATAAACGTAAGTTCTGCTAGAACTTTGAAAAAGATTGGTATACCTACTTCTATAAAATATCTAAAGCTACTAGGCCTAATTGACGAAGAAAATCCAAGTAAAGATAATTTTGTAGAGGCTAGTGAAAACAAAACTCACAACGATGAAAACCTTGCTGCTCTAGCTCTTGGTGGTATGACAAAGGGTGTTAGCCCACTTGAGATGACTGCTGCTTATGCTGCAATCGCTAATGACGGTGTTTACATCGAACCGACTATATACACTAAGGTTTTAGATAAGGACGGCAACATAGTCCTTGATAAAGAGCCTAAAGAAAGAAGAGTCGTAAGCCCACAAATTGCTTATATCATGAAGGATGTACTTAGATCAACTGCTTACGAACATACTGGCGGAAACGCAGTAGTAAAAGGACAAGCCACAGCTGGTAAAACTGGTACAACTGACTACAAGGCAGACTTCTGGTTTGTAGGTTTCTCTAATTACTACGCAACTGGCACATGGATGGGTAATGACTCGCCTAAAATTACTATACCTCAAAGCTCATGGCTAGCAGCAAAACTTTGGGGCCACATAATGACGAAGATACATCAAGATAAAGAAAGCAAACCTCAATTCGCTGAGCCTGAAGGCATTGTAAAGGCTTATGTATGTACTAAATCAGGTAAAAAGCCAAGCTCGCTTTGCTCCTCTGACCCAAGAGGCGTCGTTAAACAAGAGATATTTGCCAAAGGAACCGAGCCAAAAGATACATGTGACGTTCACGTTTCATTAGAGGTAAACTCATCAAATAATAAGATTGCAAATGAGTTTACTCCGGAAGAACTAAAGATTACCAAGGTCTTCACTGCACTGAACCCAGCATACAATCCTGCTGAGCACAACGGAATCATACCTAAGGACTACAGCTACTACCCTCCTATAGCCTCAGACACACAAGAGGATTTGGATAAGTATAACCAAGAGCATGGCATAGACCCAGACAATCCTGACAGCAGAACAGATTGGAACGAGATTATCACAGATATCATTGACCATGGTGATGGTGATGGTGACAATAAGAATACTGATACAAATCCAGATAAGAATTCAAATAATGATGGCGATGTAAAAATATTACCATAGCTATAAATAGAAAGACAAGGCTTATTTAGGCCTTGTTTTTTAATCTATACTTTCGACTGTCTATATAAAAATTTACAATGCTAATGCATTAAGATTATGGGTATTATATTAATAAGAAGGAATTAATTTTATTATGGAGATGGTATTATGAAAAATGAAAATTCTTTAAAAAAGTATTGGCTAGTACTTGCTATAGTACTGATTGTAGCTGCGATAGCTATATATTTTATATCGAAAGCTAATAAAGTGGATTCAACTAAAGTTTCGAAGGAGATGAAAGACTTCGCCTCACTTGAAGAGCCAAGCATAGAAAAGTTTGTGAAGAAGGGCTACGTAGATATTACTGAGCCGCTTGAACATGATGCAGGTATCAATCTTAGAAATAGTCTTGGAGGACCAAGTTTATATGTAAAAACTGTAAGAGTCGATGATAGCGATACTTACTACGGCACTATATACTGGAAGAACAGAGGCGAATATAAGCTAGCAAAGCAAGAATTTTCTACAGATGATGAAGCTAGAATATCGATTTATGATGCAAATCCAGTGGTCTTAAAAGAAATAATAACTAAAGAAGAAGATGGATTAAATAAGGTATATGCGATCACTATGGCAATAAATCCAGATGTGACTAGCGAAGAGATATATCTTTTCTCGTTTAAATAATTTAATATGCATATGAAAAAGTGCTAAGCATGTAATTTTGCTTAGCACTTATTTTTAATTCTAGTATTTATTTACTATTTGTTTTGTTTTTCTACTGCCTTTAGCACTTGATTTAGAAGTATTGTAGTTGTTATACTGCCTACTCCGCCTGGTACTGGTGTGATTTTTGCTACATAATCAAGAAGATTATCATAATCAGCGTCACCACTAATCTTGCCATCCTTGTCCATACTTACGCCGACATCTATAATTATAGAGTCTTCATTGAAGTAAGACTTATCAAGCATCTTCGCTCTGCCAAGCGCTGTGAATACTACATCTGCGTTCTTGCAAGCTGCCTTTAGATCCTTTGTCTTTGAGTGGCAGATAGTAACTGTGGCATTTTCATTAAGTAGCATCATAGCAAGTGGCTTACCAACTACCATGGAACGATTGATTATAACAGCGTTCTTGCCAGCGTAATCATAGCCAGTTCTTCCTAAAATTTCAACAGCTGCTCTTGGTGTAGCTGGTTCAAAGCTATCTTTCTTTCCTTCAAATATTGCTTCTAGGTTAATTGGGTTCATGCAGTCTATATCCTTATCTGGATTGATGAAGGCAGCAACCTTTTCTGCATCTATTTGCTTAGGAAGTGGTCTGAATACAAGTATGCCGTGCACTTTATCGTCCTTGTTTAGCTTATCCATAAGTGCAAGAAGTTCTTCAGTTGTTGATTCTCTTGCAATGTTAAATACTTCTGAATCGATATTTAAGTTTGCACTCACCTTTAGTATCGCCTTTTCATATGATATGTCGCTCGGGTCTTCGCCTAGCCTTACTATTGCAATCTTTGGTGCCATGCCATTTGCGCGAAAATCTTCAATCTTCTTAGTCATATCAGCCTTAATCATATCTGCTACGGGTTTACCCTTTAAAATCTCTGTCATAATAACCTCCTTATGATATTAATAGTTCTTATATTAAAACTATTTACTATTCATTAACTTAATACATTAATACCCAATCCACAATAATTATAATACTTAATTAATATTTTCATAAAAATAGAGGAGACTCCTCGTCTCCCCTTATATAAGTTTAATTAAGCTCTTTTGCTCTTTGCACCATGACCAAAGTTCTTTTCAAGTAGTCCCCAAGTATATGGTGCGATGAATGTAGATGAAATCATACCTTCAACGATACCAACTAGTAGTGGGATACAAAGTGCTTCGATTACGTGGCCACCTGTGATGTATAGAACAACAACTGCGATAAGTGTTGTAACTGTTGTTAATACTGTTCTTCTGAATGTTGAGTTAAGTGATGTCTCAATAAGTTCAGCATTTTCCATCCTTGGATACATTCTTTTGTTTTCTCTAAACCTATCAAAGATAACTATAGTCGCGTTGATTGAGTAACCTACGATAGTTAGTGTAGCTGCGATTAATGATGAATCGATTTGTAGGTTGAAGATACCGTATGTTGCTACTATAACAAGAACGTCAACGATTAGTGCAAATACTGCTGCAACACCATATTTCCATTCAAATCTAAATGTTACGTAGATAAGCATTAAGATTGATGCAATGATGATGGATATAACAGCTTTTTGTCTAATTTCTCTACTGATTGATGGACCAGTAGTTGTGTCTTCAATATTGTTTCTATCAACCTTGTATTCTTCTTCAAATGCACGGCTGATTTGGTTCTTTTGCTCGTTTGTTAAAGCAAGTGTAGATTTAATAACGATAGTTTCTTTATTAGCACCTGCATAAACAACGCTTGCTCCATTGTCAACTTTATTAACTATATCATAAACTTTTGCTTCTTCAATAAATTGTCCAGCATTAACTCTCATGATAGTACCACCTGAGAAGTCGATACCGTAGTTAAAACCATTGATGCAGAATCCTATGATACCTGCGATGATAACTATGAATGGTATTGGAGCAAAAATCTTTTTCAATTTGTTAAAATTAATCATATTTACCTCCTATGCTCCATATGCCTTTTTATTGTCATTAGCTGTGATTTGAGCAAAGTTCTTTAATAAGAATTTTGTCAATACAACTGCTGTCAATAATGAAACTACTATACCTATGATAAGTGTAATACCAAATCCTCTGATTGAACCGATACCATAAACATAAAGTACAACGCCTGCGATGATAGTTGTGATATTTGAGTCCATGATAGTTGCGATGGCTTTCTTGAAGCCTGCATCAACAGCTGATCTTACTGTCTTACCATTAAGTAATTCTTCTCTAATTCTTTCGTAGATGATACAGTTAGCATCTACTGCCATACCTATTGATAGTAATAAACCGCATATACCTGGTAATGATAGTTTGATATGGAATATGATAAATGCTAGCATAACTAGTAGTGTATATGCAACTAATGAGATTGCTGCTACTATACCAGGAATCTTATAAACTATAATTAGTAGTAAACTTATTAATATTATAGAAATAACTATTGCCTTCATTGAGTTGTCGAATGCGTCTATACCTAGTGAAGCGCCGATGATTTCTGATCTTACTTCTTTAAGTTCAATAGGAAGTGCACCTGCTCTGATTAGTGTAGCTAGTTTTGATGCTTCTTCAACTGTGAATCCCTTTGATCCGCCTTCGATGATTGGCTTACCATCTGTAATAGGTGAATTTTGTACTATAGGTGCAGAAATAACTTCACCGTCTAGAACTATCTTAAGGATTTTCTTTTCTGGTTCTGTTTCGTTATATAGCTTAGTAGTTGCTTCAGCGAACTTTTGAGTTCCTTCTTCGTCAAACTCCATTGAAACTACTGGTGTTGATTTACCAAGATTGTCTTGTGAGTAAACAACTTTTGATTCTTTTATGTTTTTACCTGTTAAAATTACATTGTTATCTGGATCGATAAATTGTAATTGTGCAGTTTTACCTATAGTTTCGATTGCGTCTTGTGCATTCTTAGCACCTGCTAGTTCAATTGAGATTCTGTTTGAACCTTCTATAGATATGTTAGGTTCAGAAATTCCTAAACCGTCAACTCTTTGTTGTATAATTGCCTTTGATTGTTCCATAGCTTTGCTAAGCTCTTCACCTGTTTTGTCTGTATCAGCTTCAAGAAGTACGTATACCCCACCAGCTAAGTCCAGACCTAAGTTAATAGAGTCTTTAGCGCTCTTTATTTCGTATCCAGCAAAGTTAAAGCCGAATACAGCTACTAATGCAAAGCAGGCAATTAAAATGACTGTTATCACAATCTTAAGTGTGCTTAACTTTTTCATTTTGGCCTCCTAATCTAAATTTGCAATAACTGAGATTGCACATTCTATTCTTTTTCTTTCTAATTCACAGCCTATCTCAAAGTTTCCGTTGATATTGCCTGTATTGTAGTATGAATTAGCGTGACAGCCGCCTGAGCAGTAGAACTTTGCCCAGCATTCTTGGCAGTCTTTTTTATTAAATACATTTGACTTTTTAAATTCTTCTCTTAAATCAGTTTTTGTAACGCCGTCAAAAACGGTACCAATCTTAAATTGCTCTTCACCTACAAACTGATGACAAGGATAAAGATCTCCCTTAGGTGTTACAGCAAGGTATTCGCAGCCCGCTCCGCAGCCTATGGATCTCTTAATCAAGCATGGTCCTTGATCTAAGTCTATCATAAAGTGGAAGAATAAAAAATCATCATCTTTTTTCTTAATCTTGATGTATTCTCTAGATAATTTTTCGTACTCTTCTTTTATTCTTTCTACATGTTCTGGTCTTATGGCATATGGCTCATTTTGGTCTGTTACAACCGGTTCCATAGATGTCTTCTTAAAGCCATTATTGTAGAAATCTAATACGTCTTCTGAAAAGTCTAAGTTTTCTGATGTAAATGTGCCTCTAATGTAGTAATCCTTATCGCCTCTTTTTTCAATAAAGCGTTTAATTTTTGGAACGATTAGGTCATAAGAGCCCTTTGCATTAGTAGTTGGACGCATCTCATCGTTAACGGATTTTCTTCCGTCTATGCTTAGAACTACGTTTGACATATTTTCATTTAAATAATCAATAATTTCATCATCTAATAAGACGCAGTTTGTAGTTAAAGTGAATCTAAAATTCTTATCGTATTCTTTTTCTAAGCTTCTTCCGTAAGTAACAAGCTCTTTGACAACATCAAAATTCATTAGTGGTTCTCCTCCGAAGAAGTCAACCTCTAAGTTTCTTCTATTGCCAGAGTTTTGAACTAAAAAGTCCAAAGCCTTCTTACCTACTTCGACGCTCATAAGCTCTCTTTTGCCCTTGAAGTCGCCTTGAGACGCAAAACAGTACTTGCATCTAAGGTTACAGTCGTGTGAAACGTGTAGGCAAAGGGCTTTTACAATGTTGTATTTACTTAAGTCTAGTTCAGTCTCCTTTATAGGCTCAGTAAATAACAAGCCTTCTTTGTGTAATTCTTCTACTTCCTTAAAAGCAGTTTTAATATCACAAGCTTCATACTTATTAGATAGTCCATTTAAAGCTTCATCTAAGCCCTTGGACATATAATCTACTAAGTCGTATACAATCTCATCTACTACGTGTACAGCACCACTATATATGTCTAAGATTACATACTTATCATTTAGATAGAACTTATGTATTAAATTAATATCGTACATCAAAGCCTATTTATGATTTTTCTTATTTTCGCACTTTTGGTTACCAACTGTGCAAGATGTCTTACAAGCTGACTGACATGAAGTCTGGCATTCGCCGCATCCGCCGTGCTTAGCTGTTTTTAATAAGTTTCTTTTGCTTAAAGTTTTTACAAATTTCATAATATCCTCCCTTTGTATAAAATATAGTGTGGGTCAAGGCCCATCACAAGAAAAAACCGATGCTATTGTGCACCGGCTAGATATTCTTTAACAAGATTTGTAACTAATGATCCATCTGCCCTGCCTTTAACTTTAGACATAACAGTCTTCATGACTAAGCCAAAGTTTGTTTTCTTGTCTCCAAGCTCTTCGCAAGTTTCATTGATTATAGTCTTAATCTCTTCTTCAGAAAGTTCCTTTGGTACGTACTCCATAAGAATTTCTATTTCTTTTTCTGTTTGTTCAACTAGATCAGCTCTATTACCTTTTTCAAATTCTGGTAGAGCGCCTTTCTTTTCCTTTATTTGCTTTTGTATTATTGCTATAATGTCTTGGTCACTTAGTTCTTTTCTTTGGTCAACTTCAAGTTGTTTTATAGCTGAGTTAACCATCATGATAGTGTTTTTAATGATCGTATCTTTATTTTTCATAGATTCTATATATCTACTTTTTAATTCGTTTTTAAGGGACATCATACACCTTCATTTCTTTCAAATAAATTTAAGTTAAAACTTTTGATGTTTTTTCCTTCTAGCTGCTTCAGATTTTAATTTACGTCTTACACTTGGTTTTTCATAGTGTTCTCTTTTTCTAACTTCTCCTAAGACGCCTGATCTTGCGCATTGTCTTTTGAATCTCTTAAGTGCGTTATCAAGTGATTCGTCTTCTCTAACTCTAATTTCTGTCATAGTATCCCTCCCCTCATAAAACAATTACTATCATTTATGACTAAGTTACAAATATTATACAACATATCTAAAGCTTTTTCAAGTTTTTTTTGCTATTTTTTGCTATTTTTCTTGATTTTAACCTGCTGGCCAAGTAAGTTGTCTGCCGCCTATCAAATGCATGTGTAAGTGCTTGACACTTTGTTGACCGTCTTCACCTGTATTGATGACTAGTCTATAGCCATTGTCAAGACCCATAGTCTTAGCTATCTCCTTAACTTTAAGCATCATGTGAGCAATGACTTCAGCATCTTCGTCATTAAGTTCATCAAGTGACGCGATATGCTTTTTAGGTATCATAAGCACGTGCACTGGGCATGTTGGGTTAATGTCTTTGAAGCAAAGCATCATGTCATCTTCATAAACTTTTTCAGAAGGAATAGATCCTTCTATGATCTTACAAAATAAACAATCCATAAAATCAAATCCTTTCTACTAATACTCCGTCTTTAAATCTTTCTACTGCCTTTACTTTTATTATATGGTTATGGAGGCCTTCGTCACTCTTAAGATAAGCTCTGATGTAATTTGATGTGTAGCCTTCAAAGTACTCGTCTTTTTTCTCTTCGAACAAGACTTCAAATTCATCGCCAATAAATTTATTTATAAATATATTTCTCGATGCCTCTTGATACTCTTCTAAAATTTCTGCTCTGTCTTTCTTAAGGCTCTCAGCGACTTGACCAGCCATGTCATAAGCCTTAGTCCCCTTACGCCTTGAGTATCTAAATACATGAACCTTTAAGAAATTTACCTTTTTAACTATATCGATGGACTCTTTAAAGTCTTCATCGTCTTCCTGTGGGAAGCCAACTATGATATCTGTAGTTATGGCAGCGTCCGGCATCGCCTTATATATCTTATCTGTATTTTCTATATAGTCTTCTCTCGTGTACTTCCTATTCATTAGCTTAAGCACTTTGTTCGAGCCGCTTTGTAAGGACAAATGAAATTGATGCTGTAAATGCTTAAGCCCAGCAAGTCTAACTACCGTTTCATCCTTCAATAGCTTCGGCTGAATTGAACCAAGTCTTATTCTTTCTACGCCAGGCACTTCATCTATCATTTCTAATAGCTTTATTAAATCAATATCAGCATCTTCATAATCTGTAATCTGTATGCCTGTGATGACAAATTCTTTATAGCCGTCTTTAGCAAGTGAGGCTACCTCTTTAATGATGCTATCTGCCTTTCTCGAACGCACTCTGCCTCTTGCGTATGGTATTATGCAATACGAGCAAAAATTATTACAGCCGTCCTCTATCTTGATAAAAGCTCTGGTGCTATCGAAATTTTTATCAAAAAGCAGTTCCTCATAGTTTTTGTCGATGTTGTCCTCAACGTAATTTTTCTTCTCACCGAGCTCCAAATATTCTTCTAAGTACTCTACTATCTTGTTTCTGCCTTGTGTGCCGACTATGATGTCAGCTATATCCATCTCTTCTATCTCTTTAGCATTGATCTGGCTATAGCAGCCGCAAATGATTACTATAGCATCTGGATTTTTCTTCTTGACTTTGGATATCATCTGCCTTGACTTTGAGTCCGACTTGTTTGTGACAGTACAAGTGTTGATTACATAAACATCGATATCATCAAAATCTTCCTTAACCTCGTAGCCTTTTTGCTCGAAAGAATTTTTTATCGCTTGCGCCTCATATAAATTTACTTTGCAGCCTAAATTTTGCACATAAACCTTCATCATAAAAGACCACTTTCGTTAAATTCGTAGTAAAGCATAGTTAGGAGCGCTATTGGCGCTGTCTCTGCTCTAAGTATTCTTTTGCCCATGCTAATGGATTTGTAGCCATATTTCTTAAGCTCATCTATTTCACTTATGTCGAAGCCGCCCTCAGGTCCTACGATGATGGCGATATTCTTTTTGTCTTTGATATTAAAATCTTTTATGCTATTATCTAGCTCATCTTCATAAGCGACTAAGACTAGATCAAAGCTATCTAAAAGTTCTTTTGCTTCACTAAGCTTCATCGCATCAGAAACACTTGGTATAAACTCACGCTTGGACTGCATTGCAGCTGCCTTTGCGATATTCTTATATCTTTCCAGCTTTTTATCTTTTATATCTTTTTTCTTGACAATGGATCTCTTAGTCTCGATAGGAACTATCGCATAAACACCCATTTCTATAGCCTTTTGTATGATAAAGTCCATCTTATCAGACTTTACTAGGCTTTGAAATAAGGTGATTTTTAGATCCGACTCATATTTTTCCTTTATCTCAGAAATTATTTTAAGAGATAGTTCATCCTTTGTATACGAGTTAAGAACCGCGATATAGCCACTACCATCGATATAAACTTCGACTTCTTCGTCATCCTTTATCCTTAAGACGTCTTTAAAGTGCTTTATATCTTCTTTTGCTAAGTATAAAAGATTTTCGGCCTTTCTTTCCGCGAAAAATCTATGCATGTTTAGCTACAATTGAAGTCCATTCTTTTAGGTCTTCGACGTTTAGTATATCAAAGCCGTTAGCTTCAAGTGAATCGATAACCATGGCGGACTTAACTTTTAATATGCCTGATGAAATGAAAATTCCGTCCTTATTCAAAAACTTGTGTAAATCGCCTGTCATAGTGACTATGACTTCTGCAAGTATATTTGAAACGACTATATCGTATTTGTCATTAACCTTTGAAAGTAGGTCGCCGACTATGAAATTCGCATTTTTAACTTCATTTAATTTTTTATTTTCATTAGCAATGTAAACGCTCATTGGGTCTATGTCAACACCTAGGACCTCGCTCGCGCCTAGCTTTGACGCCGCAATTGATAGTATGCCGCTACCTGTACCTATGTCAAGAACCTTCATACCAGGCTTCATGTACTCTTCAAGCTTCTTTATACATAAAGATGTTGTCTCGTGTGAGCCAGTTCCAAAGGCCATGCCCGGCTCTAATTTGATGATTTCTTCCCCATCTTTCTTTTCGTACTCTTCCCAAGTTGGCACTATGACTATAGTTTTGTTTGGTTTTAAAATTTTGAAGAATTTCTTCCAATTGTTCTTCCAATCGCTATCGTCAATTATTTCCTTAGAAAATTCTCCACCAAGCTCTTCAATGTGAGCCTTAATCTTGGCTTCTCTCTCGTCGTTGTCAGCTATATCGTCTAGATATATGGTAAATCTTATATAACCTTTTTCTAATTTTATAAGGTCATCGTCATATAAGTCCCAAGCGTTTTGTCTTTCTTGGAAAATCTTTAAATCGTCTGGGTCTTCAATCGCCATATTGTCAATGCCTAGGTCCGATAAAAATATTTCGACCTTTTCTTCATATTCTTTTTTAAATTTTAATTTTATTTCTCTATAATTCATTTTAACTCCTATAGCTTATCTTTTATTTTTTCAAAAATATTTTTCTTCTTTGGCTCGTAATCAAAATTCATGTCCTTAAAGTGATTTATTAATGATTCTTTTTGCTCATCATTCAAATTCTTTGGCACGTCAACCTTGACTACAACGTATAAATCGCATCTGTAATTCTTGTGTAGTGGGTATAAACCCTTGTTTGCTATCTTAAATTTAGTATGGCTTTGCGTTCCCTCAGGTATAGTTAATTTAACTTTTCCATCAAGCGTATCGACCTCAATCTGATCGCCTAAAACTGCTTGTAAATAGTTTATACTAACGCTTGTGTATAAATCATCGCCGCTTCGTTTGAATTTTTTATTTTCTCTAATGTCGATATAAACGTTCAAATCGCCATTGGGTCCGCCATTCTTGCCAACGCTTCCTTCGCCTCTTATGCTTATGACGCTGTCTTCACGAACGCCCTTTGGTACCTTAACAAGAATCTTTTTCTTTTTCTTTTCATTACCATGGCCATGGCAGTGTGGACACTCTTCAGTAATTATCTCGCCAGTACCGTTACAGTCTGGACAAACATCTGTTTGAACAAAGACGCCAAAAGCTGTTCTTCTCTCTTTTCTAACAGTGCCTCTACCTGAACAAGTAGAGCAAGTCTTTTTGCTCTTCTCGTCCTTGGCTCCGCTTCCGTGGCAATGTGAGCACTCTTCGACTCTCTCTATCTCAATCTCTCTTTGAGTGCCATTTAAAACGTCTTCTAGGTCTATAGTAAGATTATATCTTACATCCTCGCCGTACATCGGTCTTTTGCTTTGCGAAGCAGATGATGAGAAGCCGCCAAAGCCGCCCCCAAATATGTCAAAGATGTCGCCAAATATATCCTCAGAGAAACCGCCGAAGCCGCCAGATCCAGTGCCTCCATTTTGAAACATAGACTCGCCATATGTATCGTATTGCTTTCTCTTCTCAGCATTACCCAAGACTTCATATGCAGCAGATATCTCTTTGAATCTTGCTTCAGCCTCTTCATCGCCTGGATTAAGGTCCGGATGATACTTCTTAGCAAGCTTCCTATATTGAGTTTTGATCTCAGCTTCAGTCGCAGTCGATTCTATCTCTAAAACTTCGTATAAATCTTTCAAAACTTACACCCTTTCTAAAATGTAAAATAATTATCATATACATTATATTATACCAAATATGCGTGAAAAATAAAAGTATAATACATCTCTTTTCTATATGTAAAAAAGAAGAATGAAGGCACTCTCCATTCTTCTTAATCAAATCTAATAAATCTTATTTATCGTCTTCGTCAACTACTTCGTAGTCACCATCAACTACGTCGTCATCGCCTTTGTGTTCTTCAGAGCCTTGTGCGCCTGCTTCAGCTCCAGCTGCGCCTGCTTCTGCATTTTGTTTATATAATTTTTCAGAAACTTTATAGAAGGCTTGTGTTAAATCTTCTGTCTTCTTCTTCATATCGTCATAGTCTGTGCCTTCGCTTGCTTTCTTAAGATCAGCAAGTTTTGCTTCGATGTCTTTCTTTTCATCGTCAGAAATTTTGCCTTCAAGGTCCTTCATAAGCTTTTCTGTTTGGTAAACCATTTGATCAGCGTTATTCTTTACTTCAATATTTTCTTTTTTCTTCTTATCTTGTTGAGCAAATTCTTCTGCTTCTTTAACTTTCTTATCAATATCGTCCTTTGATAAGTTAGATGAAGCTGTGATAGTGATCTTTTGTTCCTTGCCTGTGCCTAAGTCCTTTGCTGATACATTAACAATACCATTGGCATCGATATCAAATGTTACTTCGATTTGAGGGATTCCTCTTGGTGCTGGTGCTATACCTTCTAGTTGGAAGCGGCCAAGTGTAGTATTGTCGGCTGCCATCTCTCTTTCACCTTGAAGTACGTGTATATCAACTGATGTTTGTGAGTCAGCTGCTGTTGTAAATATTTGTGATTTCTTTGTTGGAATAGTTGTGTTTCTTTCGATAAGTCTTGTAGTTACTCCGCCAAGTGTTTCTAGACCAAGTGACAATGGTGTAACGTCTAGCAATAATAAGTCTTTAACTTCACCTGTTAATACACCGCCTTGAATTGATGCACCGATGGCAACGCATTCATCTGGGTTTATGTCCTTTTGAGGATCTTTACCGATGATTTGTTTAACAGCTTCTTGAACAGCTGGGATTCTTGTTGAACCACCAACTAATAGAACCTTATCGATTTCACTAGCTTGTATACCAGCGTCTTTGATAGCGCTTCTTACTGGTTCAGTAGTTTTTTCAACTAAGTCATGAGTAAGTTCATTGAACTTTGCTCTTGTTAAGTCCATGTTCAAGTGAAGTGGACCAGCTGCTGTAGCAGAGATGAATGGTAAGTTGATATTTGTTGTCATTGTAGTAGAAAGCTCTTTCTTAGCCTTTTCTGCTGCTTCTTTTAATCTTTGTAGGCTCATCTTGTCTTGAGTTAAGTCTACGCCATTTTCCTTTTTAAAGTTATCTGCAATATAATTTATAATTCTTTGGTCAAAGTCGTCTCCACCAAGCTTGTTATTACCTCTAGTTGCTAGTACTTCAAAAACGCCGTCGCCTACTTCTAGGATTGAAACGTCGAATGTACCTCCGCCTAAGTCATATACCATGATCTTGTGTTGACCTTGTTCTTTGTCCATGCCATAAGCAAGTGCTGCTGCTGTTGGCTCGTTTATAATTCTCTTAACTTCAAGACCCGCGATCTTGCCAGCGTCCTTAGTAGCTTGTCTTTGAGCGTCTGTGAAGTATGCAGGAACAGTGATAACTGCTTCTGAAACTGTTTCGCCCAAGTAGCTTTCTGCGTCTGCTTTTAATTTTTGTAATATCATTGCTGATATATCTTGTGGTGTATAATCTTTTCCGTCTATGTCAATTTTGTAGTTACTACCCATCTCTCTTTTGATTGATGATATAGTTCTGTCTGGATTTGTGATTGCTTGTCTCTTAGCTGTTTCACCAACTAATCTTTCTCCGTCTTTTGTAAATGCTACTACTGATGGAGTAGTTCTGTTACCTTCAACGTTAGGAATGATTATCGCTTCTCCACCTTCCATTACTGATACACATGAGTTTGTTGTACCTAAGTCAATACCAATTATTTTTCCCATAATTTATTCCTCCTTAATATATTTTCTTATTTATTTACTATAACCATGGCATGGCGAATAACCTTGCCATTGTATTCATAACCTTTTAATAAAACTTCTATGACTTGATTTTCTTTGTATTCATCGCTGTGGCCCATAGATACCGCTTGATGATAGTCTGGGTTAAAGTCCTCACCCAGTGCCTTTAACTCAACTATGCCCTTTGCCTTAAGAGCATTTTTTAATCCTTCGTAGATGAGCTCCATGCCTTCTTTAAATGAACCGCTCTCATCATCGTGTTCCAAGGCTCTCTCGAAGTTATCAATGACAGGAAGTATTTCATTTGCAATGCTTACAACACCTATCGATACCAAGTCGTCCTTTTCTTTCTCTACTCTCTTCTTGTAATTTTGAAAGTCCGCTTGTAGTCTCACAAGTTTTGTTTGAAGATCATTTATTTCAGATGCTAAGCCATCTTGCTCATCAGAATCCGCTTTTTCTTGAACTTCTTCTGCTACTTCTTCATTTATAAGCTTTTCTTCTTCCATTTCTTCATTCAATTTTTTATCTTTTTCCATTTAATCCCTCCTAAAATAAATCATCATTATAAAAATCATCAAATATAGAAAGAACTTTTTTGTAATCAATTCTCATTGGAGCGATTAAACCAAAAGTAACTTCATTATCCAAGATGTTTACGTTCTTTAGTACTAGAGCAATGTTGTCGAAGATGTCGATTTCATTCTCGTCGCCTATCTTTATGACAAGATCCTTATCCAAATTTTCATTCTCTAGCATATTAAGTAGGCCTCTTTTGTCTTCTAAGAGTTCAATAAGCTCTCTAGCCTTGTCAAAGTCAGAATATTCTGGATAATTCAAGATCTTATTTATTCCTTCAAGGAATATCTTGTCTGCGCTAAATGTCTCGTCTTTTTGCGAAAACTTTTCCAAAACGCTCTCTAGTATGGTCTTATAATTAACTAGACTGTCCTTTTCATGCTTCAATGAATTGAAATCAAGTGAGTTAATGGACTTGCCAACAAGATTCTTATTTAAAATCTCCTTAAAGTAATTTACTTCCTCTTCACTTATCTCTTCATTAAGCGTAATTAATGTCTTGTCAATGGCAAAGTTCTCGTAGACAAAGATAGCAAGTATTTTATTTTCGTCGACTTTTAAAAGCTCTAAGCTCTTTAGCTTTGTCTCGCTGCTCTGCCTAATATAAGCAAGCGATGTAAAATCAGTTAAGCTTGACAATAGCTTTGACATCTTTCCTATCATACTATCTAAGTTCTTCGACTTGTCATTTATATCATCTAAGAAAATTTTCTTTTCTGTAGACGATAGCTTTTCGAAGTCTTTTTGAAGCACCATGTCAACGTACAAGCGATATGCTTTTTGCGATGGCACTCTTCCACTAGAAAGATGAGTTTTTATTAAGTAGCCCGCTTCTTCAAGGTCTTGCATCTCGTTTCTAATAGTTGCCGAGCTAAGACCTATGGACTCGTTCTTGGCGACAAGCCTCGAGCCAACTGGTTCGCCAGTTTCATTGTATGAGCTGATTATAGCTTTTAAAATCTTTAATTTTCTCTCATCCAATTGATCACCTTCCATTATTTTTGTTAGCACTCTTACTCGGTGAGTGCTAACTCTATTTCTATTATACCCAATATAATAAAAAAATAAAGCTTTTTTCGAAAATATTTACTTTTTTTCAATTTTTTTCTTAAAAATCGATATAAAAGCACAAAAAAAGACGATATTATCGCCTTTTTCATATAATATTTATTTTTTATAATTAAGCTCGTCATTTATCTCTGCTAAAAATTCTTTCATAAAACTATCTCTTTCTTCAGCAAGCTTTTTCGCTTCGTCCGTGTTCATCATATCCTTTAATAATAAGAGCTTCTCATCGAAGTGCTTTAATGAATCTTCTATGCCGCGGCCGTTTTTGCCGCTATACATAAAGGTCCTCGCTACGCCTATTGCGCCTATTGCGTCAAGCCTATCGGCGTCTTGCACTATGCACGCCTCGAGTGTTTTGGGCTTAGCGCCCTTATTCTTCGTAAATGAAACAGAATTGATAATCTCAATAATGTCTTCAATCGCTTCACTATCAAAATCATTTTCGCATAAAAATTTTCTTGCGTTTTCATTATTTTTATTCTTAAATAGCTTATGGTCATCGACGTCATGAAGAAGTGCTCCTAGGTCTACGTATAGCGCCTTGCATTCATAAGCTTTTCTTATTTTAATGGCGTTATTATAAACTCTTAGGCTGTGATCAGCGCCGTGACCGTCTGAGTTGCCAGCAAAAATATTTTCTACATAGTCAATCGCTCTTTTAATTATCTCTTCCATAACCTCTCCTTATACAAAAAGTATCTCTACTTGGTTCGCAAGATCCCTGCCAAGCTCTGTGTAAAAATATCTTCTGTCATCTTTTTTTAATAGCGACTCATCTATCGCCTTAGATAATTCTTCCTTATATATATCTTCAAAATCAATATCGTATTTTTTATTGATCTCATCTATAATTATGCCTTCATTTGTCCTTAGCTTAAAAATTATATACTCAGTGATTTTATCCTCGCGAGTTAAATTCTCTTCGTCGTGATAAATATTTTTCTTCACATCGTCAAAGTACTCGTTAAAGCTGCTCGCATTAAAAAATCTTTTATTTTTAATAAGTGAGTGCGCCGCCATGCCAAGGCCTAGATACTCATCCATGGACCAGTACTTATAATTATGCCTTGAGTAGCAGCCTTCCTTAGCAAAGTTTGAGATTTCATATTGCTTATAGCCTAAGCTTTCTAAGTGACGAGTGGCCTTTCTATATATGAGCCTATCTGTCACTTGATCGTTAACTCGATAGACGCCCTTCTCGACAAGTGCGTTAAGTTTAGTACCCTCCTCAAGTATTAGTGAGTAAAGCGATATGTGAGTGGCGCCTAAATCCTTTGCTGTATCGATCGACTCTATCACATCCGATAAAGTTTCTGTCGGCAGTGAGAATATAAAATCTAAACTAAGATTGTCAAAATATTTCTTCGCTAATTTAATCTTTGCGCGCGCCTCATCAGCCGTATGAAGCCTGCCTATGATGCGTAAGAGCCTATCGTTAAAACTTTGCACTCCTATAGAAATTCTATTAATGCCAAGCTCTCTATAAACCATTAATTTTTCTTCGCTTATTGAGTTCGGATTTGTTTCTATAGTAAATTCATAATTTGCATCTAAGTTTATGGCCTCATTTAAGCCATTAACAAAGCGTCTTAAGTCCTCTACGCTTAACAAAGATGGCGTGCCTCCACCTATAAATATGGTGTCGACAGTGTAATCCTTTAAGAGCTCTTCATTGTTTTTTATTTCTAATAATAAATGATCTAGATATTCCATCATTCTGCTTTGATTAAAAATAGAAGATGTAAAATCGCAATATTTACATCTTCTTTCACAGAAAGGAATATGTATATATATTCCTAATTTATTCATTATTTCTTTTCCTTGTACTTCAATACTGATAAGAAGGCCTCTTGAGGCAATTCTACTGAGCCAATTTGGCGCATCCTCTTCTTACCTTCTTTTTGCTTTTCAAGTAATTTTTTCTTTCTTGAAATATCGCCGCCGTAGCACTTTGCAAGAACGTCTTTTCTAAGTGCTTTGATAGTTTCTCTCGCGATAATCTTTGAGCCGATAGCTGCTTGTATAGGTATTTGGAATTGATGTCTTGGGATAACGTCCTTTAGTCCCTCAACAATTGATCTACTTCTTTCATAAGCGTTTGACTCGTGTAAGATCAAGCTGAATGCGTCGATAAGCTCGCCATTGATAAGTATGTCAACCTTAACAAGCTCACTTCTTTGATAACCACAAATTTCATAATCAAGCGATGCGTAGCCCTTTGTATTTGACTTAAGCGCATCGAAGAAGTCATATATAACCTCATTTAGTGGCATCCTATAGTGAAGCGTAACCCTTGTTTGATCAAGGTATTCCATGTTAATAAATTCGCCACGTCTATTTTGACAGATGTCCATGATGGCTCCAACAAAATCCTTTGGAGTCATGATCTCTGCGTTAACCATAGGCTCTTCCATGTAATCAATTTCACTTGGGTCAGGAAGGTTCGATGGGTTTTGTATCATCATCATAGTACCATCCTTTTTATGAACTTCATATATAACTGATGGTGCAGTTGTGATTATATTTAAATTAAATTCTCTTTCAAGTCTTTCGGTAATTATCTCCATATGAAGAAGGCCAAGAAAACCGCATCTGAAACCAAAGCCTAAGGCAACAGAACTTTCTGCTTCAAAAACAAGAGATGCGTCATTAACTTGAAGCTTTTCAAGAGCCTCTCTAACGCTGTTAAAGTCCTCGCCCTCTGCTGGATATATACCGCAGTAAACCATTGGTACGACCTTCTTGTAACCGCTTAGTGGCTCAGCTGTTGGATTGTCAAGATAAGTTATTGTATCACCAACTCTGGCGTCCTTCACATTTTTAATCTGTGCAGTAAAGTAGCCTACTTCGCCTGCTTCAAGCGTATCCTTCTTTAATAAAGATGTGTTATTTACGCCAACTTCATCAACTTCAAATGTAGTACCTGTTTGCATCATCTTTATTTGAGTGCCTTTTTTGATTACGCCATCAAAAACTCTGATGTAGCAGATAACGCCTCTGTAAGCATCATATACCGAGTCAAAGATAAGCGCCTTTAAAGGCTTGTCCTTATCACCATTTGGCGGCGGAACGTTTTTAACGATGTCCTCTAAAACATCTTCAATATTCAATCCGCTCTTTGCACTGATTAGCGGCGCGTCAGTCGTATCAAGGCCGATGATATCTTCAATCTCTTCCTTAACTTCATCTGGTCTTGCACTTGGCAAGTCCATCTTGTTAATAACAGGAAGTATCTCTAGGTCTTGATCTAAGGCTAGATAGACGTTAGAAAGCGTTTGCGCTTCAACGCCTTGTGTCGCGTCAACAACAAGTATCGCGCCCTCACATGCCTTTAGCGATCTACTCACTTCGTAGTTAAAGTCGACGTGGCCGGGCGTGTCTATAAGGTTAAGTATATAGTCCTGTCCGTCATTTGCCTTATATATCAAGCGTATAGCCTTTAATTTAATTGTTATTCCTCTTTCTCTTTCAAGATCCATGCTATCCAAAACTTGTGATTGCATCTCTCTTTGAGTAAGTAATCCAGTCTTTTCAATGATTCTATCCGCCAAAGTAGATTTACCATGGTCGATGTGTGCAATTATTGAAAAGTTACGAATATATTTTTGATCCATCCTATCATCCTATCTAAATATTTTTAATTTATTCAAAGGCCAAAATCTAAATACAGCCTTACCTTGTAAATATTTTTTCTCTACAGGTCCGAAACTCCTTGAGTCGTAGGAGTTACCGCCCTCTCTATTGTCCCCCATAACAAAGTATGAGTCCTCAGGCACAACCCAATGGTTGCCGTTTTGCTCGCTAGTCTTTCTATCTAGGTATGGCTCGTCGAGCTTATTACCATTGACATAGACTTCGCCATCGATGATGTCAATAACGTCGCCTGCAAGACCGATGAGCCTCTTGATATAGTGCTCGTTATTAGTCTTCTCGCCCTTGATAACGACTATGTCGCCTCTATTTGGCTCTTTGAAGTACTTAAACAGCTTCCACTCGAAGACTCTGTCACCAGTATGTAGGGTCGGCTCCATCGATATACCCTCAACCCTCGTTAGAGCAAAGACGAAGTTCACGAGGAATAAAGTGATGGCAACAGTTATGACTATCGAGTATATCCACGACTTGATATCATCTTCCTTTGCCTTCGCCATCGCCTCAGCAGCTTCTAAAATTTCATTCTCACTCGCTGCCTTTGCTTCTTCATTTATATCAATATTTCTATTATTATCATCAAAATTATTTTCCATAAAAAGACCTCCTTTATAATTATAACATATTTTGACCATGAATTACAAAGAATGATTAAAATTTTTATTATTATGCAAGTGAGCCTCGTTTATGTTATAATGGTTTTAGTGATATATATAAAGGAGATAATTATGAATTTTTTACTAGTTATATTAGGAACAGATGTTAACAGCTACTCCATTGCGAGAAGCTTTCATATGAAGTACGGCATCAAGTCTTTGGTCTTAGGTAAGGCAAGGCTACTTATGACTGAAAACTCTGATATTGTCGATATAATAATCAATAAGGACTTAGATGACGATGAGGTCATGCTTGATGAACTAAATAAAATTAAAGAAGCGCATCAAGACAAAGAGCTTATACTAGTAGCATCGTCCGACTCATATGCAGAGAGAGTCATCATGAATAAAGATAAGATTAGTGGATACCATCTGCCATTTACAGATAAGTCCATGCTTAATGAGCTAATACTTAAGAAGAACTTCTACGACTTATGCGAAAAGTATGGCCTTAAGTATCCAAAGAGCGAGTACATTAACAAGGACAATTACAAGAGCTACAAGACAAGCTTTGACTTTCCTATGGTCTTAAAGCCATCGAACAGTGTTGAGTACTTCTTCTTGGACTTCGAGGGCAAGAAAAAAGCATATATATTAAAAAATGAAGCTGAATTAAATAAGGCTCTTAATGATATTTATGCAAATGGCTACGAGGACTATATGATAGCTCAAGAATTTATCGAAGGAGCTGACTCAAACATGCATGTGGTCAATGCCTACGTCGATAGTAATGGCAAACTAAAACTATTCTCTCTAGGCAGAGCTCTTATGGAGGACCCTACTCCTCTGCTTATTGGTAACTACCTTGCCATAGCTGATGCGAGTGAAGATGCATACGAAAAGATCTTCCCTATGATAAAAAATTTCTTGGAGAAAATAAATTATCGTGGCTTGGCAAATTTTGATATCAAACTTGATGATAGAACAAAAGAATATAAGGTCTTTGAGATCAATCTTAGACAAGGACGTTCGTCTTTCTTCTCAACGCTTGCGGGCGCAAACCTAGCCGAAGCGCTTGTAAATGACTTTGTTTATCATAAGGATGATGAGATAATAATTGGCAAGGATAAATTTTTATTCTTAGGAGCAAGATACGAAACTGTATTAAAATACATCGAAAGCGATGCCGCAAAGGAAAAGATGAGTAGCTACGATGACGATATTGAAAATATGGCGCTATACTACAGAAAGGACTTAAACGACAATAGAAAAGCAAGTTTAGATGAATATTACTCGAGATACGACAAGAGATTTGAAGAATTTTTTAAGAAGAAGTTGGTGAATTAGATGATACTTGATTTAAATAACGCTTCTGAGCTAAAACGCTACGATGACTTCGTGAAGTCAAATGAACATAGCTTTTTAACTCAGGATATGGCATGGGCAAAGATAAAAAACAATTGGTCTGAAGACTATGTTTATTTAGAAGATGGTGGTGAGATGGTCGCCGCAATGAGCATACTATCTATCAAGGCAATAGATGGAAAGTGGCTTCTTTATGCTAATCGCGGACCTGTCTGTGATATATATGATAAAAAAACTGTTTTAGCCTTAGTAGATGAAGTGAAAAAAATAGATAAGTTTAAGGATGCATTTTTATTAAGATTCGACCCAGCCATTCCCTATGATGAAAAACTTCTTGATTTATACAAAGATACAGAATTAAAAATAAGAACAAGAGGCGCTGATGAACACAGCTTTATTCAGCCAAGACGCAACGCCATCATCGATATAAGCAAGAGCGAAGATGATATTTTAGCGAACTTCCACTCAAAGACGCGCTACAACATTCGCCTAAGCTACAGAAAAGGCGTTACGACAAGATTTTCGCAAAGTGACAAGGATCTAGATACCTTCTTCGAAGAGACTAAGGTCATGGCTGAGCGTAACGGCATCACTTATAGGCCGAAGGAGTATTTTAAGAGACTTATAAATAATTACGACGCAAAAATATTTTTATCAGACTTCGAAGGGACTCCTCTATCGAGCGCGATACTCATCATGTATAAGGACTACGCTTGGTATATGTACGGCGCGTCAAACAATCTTCACAGAAACTATATGCCAAATTATCAAATGCAGTGGGAAATGATTAAGTATACGAAAGAGCACGGCGCCACTCGCTACGACTTCGGCGGCATATTTAAGCTAGACGATGAAGATGGTCTATATAGATTTAAAAGAGGCTTCTTAAACGAAGAGGACTTCACTGAGTTTATAGGTGAATTCGATTTAATTCTGGACGAAGAAGCATATAAAAAATATTTAAATAAATAGTTTTGCATTAAAAAAGCTCTTCTCATATAAAAATGAGAAGAGCTTTCGCTTTGTATTTATTATGCTATTAGCAAGAATGTTCAGAATTTATTAAATAATAAAGTGTCTTAACTGGAACGCCAGTTGAGCCTTTTTTGTATTGCGCGTAGTCCTTTGAAGTATCTGAAGTTCCTGCTATATCCATGTGTATCCATGGAGTTCCTTCCTTAACGAAGTTTTCAAGGAACATACCAGCTGTGATCATGCCAGCTCCGCCAGGTACTGAGTTAAGTAGATCAGTCATAGTGCCTTTAACCATGTCCTTGTACTCGTCGTCATTAGGCATTACCCATAGCTTTTCATCAGCCTTAACTGATGCTTCGTTCATTTCGTTCATAAACTCATCGTTGTTTGTTACAACACCAGTTCTATATGAGCCAAGTGCAACTACACAAGCGCCTGTAAGTGTAGCTAGGTCAACTATCCTATCAGCCTTAAGCACATCGCCTGCGTAATAAATAGCATCTGCTAGAGTAAGTCTACCCTCAGCGTCAGTATTAGCTACTTCTATAGTCTTACCAGACATCGATCCGATTAAGTCGCCAGTCTTGTATGCCTTGCCTGAGATTAAGTTTTCGCATGATGCAACGACAGCTACAACATTTTTCTTAACTTTGTTCTTAGCAATAGCGTGCATTGCGCCTATAACAGCACCTGCTCCACCCATATCCATGTGCATTGTAGCCATGCCTTGTGGGTGCTTGATGCAGTATCCGCCTGAGTCGTATGTTAAGCCCTTGCCAACAAGCGCAGTAAGCTTATCATCTTTATCTCCATTCATATATTTCATAACAATTAGCTTTGGCTCTTTGTCAGAACCAGCTGCAACTGCTAGGAAGGCCTTCATACCAAGCTCTTCTATCTCTTTCTTGCCGTATACTTCAACAGTTACGCCAAGCGGCTCAAGATCTTCCTTCGCTCTCTTAGCTAAAACTTCTGGATACATGTCAATGGCAGGAGTGTTTACTAAATCCTTTGTTA
>NZ_CAKPYL010000007.1 GCF_934202865.1 uncultured Fenollaria sp.
AAGTAAGTGAATTTGATTAAGTAAGTGAATTTGATTGAGTAAGTGAATTTGATTGAGTAAGTGAAAAGGCGAGGAAAACCCTCGCCTTTTGCTATTTGAATTTATTTTCTATTTACCTTATTAATAAGATTAGCATATTCTTCAAAGCTCATAACGACAATGTTTTTATTATCTTTTCTAGTAACAAAAACGTTCTCATAGTCTTCAGCTGCTTGGTCACAATACTTTTCAAGCTTCTTTTCAAATTCTGGATAATTTACAGCTATCATACAAGCACCTCATTTGTACTATTACTTAAGATTAAGCTCTCTTTTAAGCCCATCTTGCAAAATTTGTGAAAAATTCACATTTTCTTTCATGCCAAGATCATTAAGCCACTTTGGTATGCTCAAAGTCTTTTTTATAGATTTTTTATTAAGCCTTTCCTCAATACTTGCAATAGGCGCTTCAACTAAAAGTACAAACTCACCCTTCTTTAGATTAATATTTTTACTATCACTTGTCTTAGGAAGAGTAAGACCATTATCAAGCATAGTTAATAAAACTCCATTCAAAACTTCCTTTGTATTTACAAATAATTCTCCAAGACTATCTGCATCAGTGAAACAGGCATCAAAATCAGGAAAATCAGCATAATAAGTATTGTCCTCATATCTAACAACACATGGATAAGCATCTGTCTTTTTCATCTTAATACCTCCTATTATAGAGGTGGGGCTAAAATTTAAGCCCCGTAATCCTCTCAATACTTGTTAAAGTCCCAGAAGGAATATCCTTCTTATTGCATTTGACAGGGCATATACGGCCATCCTTATAATAAATCTCATGAGATCCTTCAGTATGGTCAAGACGCCATCCTGCCTTTCGCATTGCTTTAACAACTGTTCTGTAAGGCTTTGTGCGGGCCATAGTATGTCCTCCTCCTTACACTTATATTATACACGTATTGTTAGTACGTGTCAATACTTTTCTGTTAAAATGGCAAATATGCCGCAGCCATCGCTATAATCAAAGCTGGAAGCATATTAGTCCAGCACTTCATTTAAAACGTCTCTAAGCGCCTTGGCATCAGGGGCGTAGTTCACTACGTAATTTTTTGGCTTTGCTCCAAAGTAAATGGCCTTCATGCCGCTTGCAAGCGCGCCAAAAACGTCTGAGTCGATGTTGTTGCCTATCATTATGGACTCTTCTGGCCTAACACCCGCCATTTTCATAGCGCCGAAGAAAAACTTCGTATCAGGTTTACCATAACCAAAGTCGCCCGAAGCAAAGACGTGGTCTACAAGCGTGTCAAGACCAAGCGTTTGCGCCTTTCTGTGCTGAACCTCGCTGATGCCGTCAGTGATAACGCCAAGCTTGTGGCCGGCAGCCTTTAAGTCCTTGATAAGCTCTAGCATGCCGTCAATTGCTTCAGTATAGTCGAAGCGCCTCTTCAAAAAGGTCGCGAAAAATTCTTCTTGAGTAATGCCAGCCAAAATGTCCTTCACATCGCTATAAACCCCATTTTTGAATAGCTCCAGCCTTTCTTCTTCGTATGGCTCCTCCATAAGCATGTAATCCAAGGGGTCTATGCCAATGGTCTCGTTGTAGGCAAAGTCCATGTGCCTGATCATGCGCGAGCGAAGTGCAGTCCTTATGCGGCCTCTGAACTCGTCCGCGTCCATGGCTATGTGCAAATCCATTTGCGCGCGCTCAAAAATTAATAGATTTGTTTTTGCGGTTTCTAATATTGTGTCATCTAGATCAAAAAAAATCATTTATATTCCTCCATAATAATAATTATATTTACATCACCATAATTATAGCACATATTTATCAAATTGGGTAAGTATAATTAAGGAGATAATTATGGACAAATTTTACCCCATCTACATGTACACGCCGATGCCCGAGATGCACAACGTCATGGTGCCCGTGACGTCCGGCTGTTCCTACCAAAAGTGCCTCTACTGCGACCTGAATTTTAGGCAGAAATTTCACGTCTTTAAGCTCGCCGAAATCGAGGACTATTTGCGAAAGGAAAAAATTAAATACGACAAAATGAGACGCAGCCCCAAGAAATTTACACTACTTGAGGGTAATCCCTTATGCGTAAAAGCCTCTTTCCTTGAGAATGTTTTTGCCACGATACATAAATACTTCGAAGTCGAGTATATATCAATGTTTGCGCGTGCGACAGACGTCCTTCGTAAGACTGATGAGGAGCTACTTAGGCTCAAAGCCATGGGGCTAGATAGGCTGTGTTTGGGGCTTGAGAGCGGTTCGGACGAAGTTTTGAGCTTTCACAAAAAAGGCCATAGCGTTTCGGATAGCCTAAGAGCGTGCAAAAAGCTTGAAAGGCTCGGCATCAGCTACTCAGTCTACATCATGCTCGGACTTGGCGGCAAAGAGATGACCATGGAACACAGAAAAGGCACCGCAAAGCTATTAAACGAGATAAAGCCATTTGAAATAGTCTTCGTAACTACGGTTATATTCAAGCGTGCGCCGCTTAAGGACCTCGTTCGCGCGAAAGGATTTACAAGGCTCGCTATAAAAGACGTTTTGGACGAGGAAATATATATACTCCAAAATCTTGATAATAATACAGTAATTAAGGCGACCCACAAGACAAATCCACTGCCACTACTTGCGAAATTCCCTGAAGGAAAGGAAGAGATGCTAAGGAAATTGAAGGAATATAGGGACAATAATAGCGAGAAGGAACTGAGAAGAAACGAAATGAGGAAATGGACTGTGTGGGACAAAGAATAAAAAATAACTGTGTTTGATAACAGTTATTTTTTTATTATATATAGATATGTCTTCTATTTTTTCAGAAAGCATTCTCTTAAGAAATTTTTAAGGAATTCTTAAGAAAAACTTAAGGGATACTTAAGAAATAATTAAGATTTGTGTATTATAATAGACCCATAAAGATAACAAAGGAGTGAAAACTATGAATGAAATTTTAAAAGTAAATTCTGTAAGCAAGGTTTACGGCTCTTTCTACGCACTGAAGGATGTCAACATGAGCGTAAACGAAGGCGAGATCTATGGTCTTGTCGGCAAGAACGGCGCTGGTAAATCAACTTTACTGAAAATCATAACTGGCCTTAGCTACGCAACAAGTGGCTCAATCGAGCTTCTTGGCGATGCGGGCGCAAATATTAACATAGCGAGGAGAAGGACGGGCGCTCTAATCAACAGACCTTACTTCATTCCAACGCTTAGTGCAAGGGATAATCTTGAGTACATTGCCATCAACAGAGACATCAAGGACAGAAAGAAGAAGGTTAATGAAACTTTGGAGCTAATCGGTCTTGAAAATACTAAAAATAAAAAGGCGAAGAACTTCTCCTTGGGTATGCAACAAAGGCTTGCCATCGGTATCGCGCTTATCGATGACCCGGTCTTCCTTATCCTAGACGAACCTATCAATGGTCTTGACCCTATCGGCATCAAGGAGATCAGAGACCTTATCAAGCTTGTTAATCAAGAGAAGAAGACTACTGTCATGATCTCGAGCCACATCTTGAGCGAGCTTAACATGGTCGCTACTAAGTACGGCTTTATTGACAATGGTAGGCTGATCCAAGAAATAACTAAGGATGATCTTGATGAAAAGCTTAAATCGTCTACAAAGATTAAGGTTGATGACACTGCGAAGGCTACTATAGTTTTGGAAGAAGACATGAAGCTTCACAATTACAAGGTTTTAGCTGATAATGTCATTGCTATCTATGATAATGTTAATAGCAGCGCCATATTCAAGGCCTTCCAAGACGCAGGTGTTGAAATCATCGAGATAAATCAAGCTAAGGAAGAGTTTGAATCTTATTTCTTAAGCTTAGTAGGAGGTAGAAGAGATGTTTAATTTTATAAAAGCAGAATTATTTAGAATTAGTAAAAGAAAATACAACGTAGGCTTATACATCTTCGGTTTTGTGATGTGTGCTCTTGTTTTATACATTTTTCAAGGATTTAATCTTGGCGGCTTTGATGCAGATCGTGACCTTTCAACGATGTTCTTCACTATAGGTCAAATACTATCCTTAGCATCCATACTAATTCCTTTGATGGTGAATTTAACAGCGCTTGAACCATACGCATCGGGCGCCATTAACAACAACTTAGCCATTGGTCAATCAAGGATGAAGATCTATCTAGCAAACGCAATCATTTCCTTCCTATATATCTTAGTCTACATGATCATCATGTGCACTATACTTATAGGAGTCGGCGCAATTATTGCTCCATTTGCTACACCATCATTTGCAGACTTGATGAAGAACTTCCTTATAGGTTTTGCATATCTATTGCCATGCCTATGGTTTTATGTGTCCTTGGTTTTGTTCTTCCAAATACTTACAAGACACAGATCATCAGCCATTGCCATATCTTACGTTGCTATGACTATCTTCCAACCAGTACTTTTTATAATTTTAACTAAATTTGATTGGCCTCGCGAACTTATATTCTTAGCACCTTCTAGAATTACTCAATCACTAACTGGAATGATGGGTAGCTACGGTCTTGACTTTTTACAAAAATTTACTTATACAGATAAAATTATGAACGTTAACACCATGCTTTGCATCATGCTTGGCTGGATAGCTCTTGTTTGGGCTGGTATCTACTTTGTAGGTAGAAAAAGAGAGTTTTAATGAAGAGGGTATTTCCTGCAATCATACTAGCAGCGGCACTAATTTTTTTAGTAGCCGCTCTTGGCTTTGATTTAATGACTGTAATACTCATACTTTTAGCACTTGTGGTGTATCTTTTATATACTATTTACAGGTCAAGAAAAGAGCTTAAAGAGTTTCGCGAAAACCTTGAGGACAAGGAAGCAAGCGAGATTAAGGTCGCTTTGCAAAGCTATTCTTACACGGGTGAATTGAATGAGATCTGTAAGATAATCGAAAACATAATTGACTCGAAAAACACCATGGGCCAAAAGTACAACGAATCGATCGAGAACCAAAACCTGATGATTACGAATATTTCGCACGATTTTAGAACGCCACTTACGTCCATCATGGGCTACATCGATGTCTACGAGAGGACTAGGGACGAGAAGTATCTTGAGATTATCAAGAAGAAGGCCGAGGAGCTAAAGGGTCTCATCGACAGTTTTTATGATTTTTCAAGGCTTGTGTCGAAGTCCTACAAGATTGACAAGAGGGTCTTTAACCTCGATGACTTCATCAAGGAAGAGATAGTGAATTACTACGACTACTATATTGCTAAGGACAAGATGATTGATGTGAGCCTGGATAGAGTGAGGTGCTTCCAAGACGAGAAGAACCTTAAGATAGTTGTCGACAATTTGATTTCAAATATGATGAAGTACTCCGAAGGCGGCGACAAGATTGAGCTAAAGCTGAAAGATGGCTACTTCGAGCTGAAATTTTCTAATCTCGCTCAAATTGAAACGGATGACAAGATAGAGAGAGTTTTCGAAAGGAACTACACTATAGATAAGTCGAAGAATGATGCGTCGAGCGGATTGGGGCTGAATATAGTCGAAAACTTATGTGAATTGATGGGCCTAAGCGCATCGGTTGATTACAAAGATGATATTTTTGCAATTACAATCAAGGGCAAAGCTCTGAACAAATAAAAATAAATTCATAATAAATCCATTGAAGCGATTGATAAATATCATCGCTTCTTTTTTTGCAAATTTTTTACAATTTTTATGTGCAAAATAAAAAATATGTTTATATTTTCATTTACTGGGTATAAATAAGTCAGAGATAGTCAAAGGAAGTGATATTATGGAGTATAAAGATTATTATAAGATATTAGGTGTCGACAAAAAGGCCTCTGATGCTGAGATTAAGAAGGCTTTCAGGACGCTTGCCAAAAAGTATCACCCTGATTTGCATCAAGGTGACAAGGCGAACGAAGAAAAATTTAAGGAAATAAACGAGGCTTACGAAGTTTTGTCAGACAAAGAAAAAAGACAAAAGTATGACGCTTTCGGCTCTAATTACGATTTTAGAGGCGGACAAAACTTTAACCCAAACGATTTTGGTTTTAGCGGCTTTGGCGGCGCGGGTGGTAATGGTGGCACTTATTACAGATACGAAACAAATGGCTCTGGTGGCGACTTCTCTGACTTTTTCAATATGTTTTTCGGTGGCGACATGGGCGGCAACATGGGTGGCATGGGTAATGGCAGACAAAAACGCTCATCAGGCTTTAATATAAATGACTTATTTAGAGGCAAGGCAAAAAAAGAGAGACAAAGGTACAATACTGAGCTATATATCACGCTTGACGAAGCTTATCACGGCTCAAAAAGGTCAGTCTCTTTAAATATTGACGGCAAAAACATTAATATAAATTTAAATATACCAAAGGGTATTACAGCTGGCAAGTCCATAAAAGTGGCTGGCGAAAAATGGGGCGTAAGTGGCGACATCTATTTCAAAATTCAATTCTTGAAGGACAGCCGCTACGAACTTGACGGCCTAGACATCAAAACTAGCGTAGACATCTACCCTTGGGGCGCGTATTTCGGCTGCGAAAGAGTGGTCGAAGTCTTTGACAAGAAGATCAAGATTAAGGTGCCAAAGGGTTACGACAGTACTAAGCTTATGAGGATCAAGGGCAAGGGCTTTACTGATATGAAGGGCGCAACAGGCGATTTATATATCAGATTTAATATGATTAACCCAAAACTTGACGAGGAAAGCGAAAAATTATATAAAGAATTAGAAGAAAAATATAAATAAATATAATAATAGAAGGTGATATTATGAACATGGATAAATTAACGAAAAAAACAATTGAGGCGATAAATAATTCGAACGAGGCTGCGAGGTCCTTGGGCAATCCTGAGATAAGACCAGCGCACCTACTAAAGGCGCTACTTGAAGACAAGGAAGGCCTTATCAGAACTACAATTGAGGCGATGGGCGTAAATGTAGACGGCATGCTAATGGATGTCGAGGGGGTCATAAACAACTTCCCTAAGCAAAGCGGGGCAAACATCTACACATCAGCTGAATACAATAAAGTTTTGGAACTAGCTGAAAATGAGATGAAAAACTTTCAAGATGAGTATCTAAGTGTTGAACATCTATTCTTAGGCATAATGGAAGTCAAAAATGCTAACATCGATGCCATTTTCAAGAAATATAACATTACGAGAGCGGCTTTCCTAGATACTTTGAAGGGCTTTCGCGGCAATCAAAATGTAACTAGCGATAACCCTGAGATGCGTTATCAAGCGCTTGAAAAATACGGCAGAGACCTTGTGGAATACGCAAGGAAGGGCAATATGGACCCAATTATAGGCCGTGACGATGAAATCAGAAACGTTCTTATGATTCTTTCGAGAAGAACAAAGAATAATCCTTGCTTAATCGGTGACCCAGGCGTTGGTAAGACAGCAATAGTCGAAGGTCTAGCACAAAGGATAGTTAAGGGCGACGTGCCGGAAAATTTAAAAGACAAAACAATTTTTGAGCTTGACATGGGCGCTTTAATCGCTGGAGCTAAGTACAGAGGCGAGTTTGAAGAGAGATTAAAGGCAGTTTTAAAAGAAGTCGAAAAATCTGAAGGCAAGATAATTTTATTTATCGACGAAATTCACAACATCGTCGGAGCTGGCAGAACTGAAGGCTCTATGGATGCTGGAAACCTTCTAAAACCATTACTTGCAAGAGGCGTGCTAAGAACCATCGGTGCGACAACCATTGACGAATACAGAAAATATATTGAAAAAGATAAAGCACTTGAAAGAAGATTCCAAAAAGTTATGGTGACTGAACCATCTGTTGAAGACACCATCAGCATCTTGAGAGGTTTAAAGGAAAAGTACGAGGTTTATCACGGAATCAGAATTTCTGACCCCGCTGTTATAGCTGCCGCAGTACTTTCAGATAGATACATCACTGACAGATATTTGCCAGACAAGGCAATCGACCTAATGGATGAGGCCTCGGCGATGATTAGAACTGAGATTGACTCGATGCCAGAGGAGCTTGACTCGAAGAGAAGGCTAATTATGCAGCTTGAGATCGAGAGAGAGGCTCTTAAGAAAGAGGACGACGAGCGCAGCATGAAGAGACTTGAGGAGCTAAACAAGGATTTGCAAGCGCTTCAAGAGGGTTACGACATTAGTCTAAAGAAATGGCAAGAGGAAAAAGACAGGATAGAGGACGTTAAAGAGCTTAAGAAAAAGATAGATGAGACAAAATACGAGATAGAAAAGGCTCAAAGAGAATACAATTTGGAAAAACTTTCTGAGCTTAAATACGGTACCTTAGCGAAACTTGAGGCAGAACTTAAGGAAAAGAACGAAAATGTCAATGAAAAGCAAAAGTATCTAAAGCTTGAAGTTACTGAAAACGAGATCAGAGACGTTGTATCGAAATGGACTGGCATACCTGTTTCTAAGCTTGAAGAGAGCGAAAAGGAAAAATTGCTAAAACTTGACGAGATACTTCATCAAAGAGTAGTCGGTCAAGACGAGGCGATAGAAGCCGTATCGAACGCCATCATCAGAAACAGAGCAGGATTATCTGACCCGAACAGACCTATCGGCTCCTTTATATTCTTGGGACCAACTGGCGTAGGTAAGACAGAATTAACAAAGGCCTTGACACAAGATTTATTTGACGATGAAAAGAACATGATTAGAATTGATATGAGTGAGTACATGGAAAAATTCGCTGTATCTAGGCTAATAGGCGCACCTCCAGGATACGTCGGCTACGAAGAAGGCGGCGAACTTACTGAAAAAGTAAGAAGAAAACCATATTCGGTAGTATTATTTGACGAGATAGAAAAGGCTCATCCAGATGTATTCAACATACTATTACAAGTTTTGGACGATGGTAGATTAACTGACAATCAAGGCAGAACAGTCGATTTCAAGAACACCATCATCATCATGACAAGCAATATCGGTTCGCCAGACATACTTGAAGGCATTAGCGAAGACGGCAAGATTACAGACGAAACAAGAGAAAAGGTAAATGAAGAGATGAAGGCCGCATTCAGACCAGAATTTTTAAATAGAATCGACGAGATCGTTATGTTTAAGCCACTTATGAAGGCAGAAATTTTCGAAATCATAGAAAAAGAAGTTGACAAGATCAGAGTAAAACTTGAAGCAAGATCGATCACATTAAAGATGACAGACGCTTTGAAAGAGCACATACTTGAAGAGAGCTACTCATCAGCCTTTGGCGCAAGACCAGTTAAGAGATTCATTCAAAGAACAGTTGAGACAAAGCTTTCTAGAATGATTATAGCTGGAGAAATTGCTGATAGTGATGCGATCACTATGGACTACGACGGCAAAGAGCTTACAGTAAAGAAAAATTAATAGCATAAGAAAAAGAGCTTGTACATGGGGTACAGGCTCTTTTTTTTGAAGGAGATATTTCAAAATGAAAAAATATTTTCATCGTATTAACTTAGTTTTTCCTTTGAACTTTCTTAAGGCTCCTAAGTAGAAAATATAAGGCTGCTAGGCCAAGTATAAGTCCTAAGGCTTTCAAAATTAAATAATCACCCATATTGTAAACCTCCTTAAGCTCGTTAAGAATCACTTGAATGTGATAAATCGTTCAATTATTTATACCCATTTGCATGGAGATATAACAGTTTTATTAAATATTTATGCAAATATTGACAAAAATATGAAAATGTAATACAATGTAATAAATAAAGGAGGAAGAGCTATGACTATATCTGTTAGATTAAGTGAAAAAGATGCAAAACTATTCAAAACTTATGCTGATATCAATGGTATAAGCATGTCTGAACTCATCAGAAGCTCAGTTTTGGAGCGCATCGAGGACGAATACGATATCAAAATTTACGAAGAAGCGATGAAAGAATATTTATCAGATCCGAAGACTTATTCTATGGACGAAGTAGAGAAAGAGCTGGGACTTTGATGCGATATAAACTTTTATTTTCAAAGAGGGCGCTTAAGGAGCTTAAAAAGATGGATAAGGCTGTGAGCGCACTGATATTTGCATGGCTTAAGAAAAATATTGATGGAGCGGTGGACCCAAGAGCTTTTGGAAAGGCGCTTAAAGGTGACAAGAAAGAGATGTGGCACTACAGGATAGGCGATTACCGCGTTCTAGCGAATATTGAGGACGAGAACCTTACCATAATCGCGATTGAAATTGGCCACAGAAGAGATATTTAAAAATAAATCCATCCATTTCCTTGACAAAATAAAGTGGATGTGCTACAATCATCATTGTAATAATTAATATTTATCACTAGGGGAGCCATTGGCTGAGAGATTTATCGACCCTTACGACCTGATCTGGTTAGTACCAGCGTAGGCAAGTGCGATTAACTCCTAGTGATCATTCATTAGGGGGTTTTTTTATGAAAAAATTTGATACGAAAGTATTAACAGAAGCAGCAGTTATGATTGCCTTGTCAATAGTACTTGGCAGATTCAAGATCTTTGAAATGCCTCAAGGCGGCTCAATCACTCTTGGACAAATGATTCCTTTATTATTCTTCGCAATAAGACATGGCGCCGGACTTGGAATGATAGTTGGAGCTGTTTACGGCGTTTTAGACATGCTACTAGGCGGCTACATCTACACACCTATCCAAGCTATTCTTGACTATCCACTAGCATTTGCGCTACTTGGACTTGCAGGATGCTTCACTAGACAAATAGTTAAGGAAGGAAAATCATTCTACGTACCAATCGCAGTTATAGTCGCAGTTCTAGGCAGATTCATCTGCCACGTATTATCAGGCTACATCTTCTTCGCAGAATATGCAGAAGGATCAGGCCACGGCCCACTTATGTACTCAGTTATTTATAATGGTACTTTCTTGGGAGTTGAAGCGGTTATTGCTTTTGTAATTATTTTGATTTTATCGAAGAATGTTCTTCTTTATGGACTAGACAAGAGCAGATAGGCTTTATTGAATTAAAATAATTTTTATTCGCAAAATCTGGTTTTATTGTATAAGAACTAAGATCTATTCGCAAAAATTAAAATTATATATCTTTTGCATTGGCTACTATGGGTTTATATCTATAGTAGCTTTCTTTTTTGATTTTGATTTTGTGTTTAAGAAGAACCTCGTCCATACGGACGAGAACCTTGGTGCTTTGCACTCGCGCCCGTAGAAGCTTTTTGAGTTCTTAAGACAATTCTTATAATTCAAACTTGTAAAGAGAAATCTCCCTCTACTAGTCCTAAGACAAATTTGTATGTCTTGAGTAAGTAAATATTAATAAGCTTAGTTTATCCTTCACTAGTCCTAGGACAAAAATCGTGCTTTTGATTAGAAAAAGACGGAAATATATCCGTCTTTAGAAATTTATAAGGATTAAATTGTAAAATGTGATATAATGATATATAGAATGATTACAAATACAATATCAGATACAACGGCTTAGTTTTATTAGATGAGAAGTTAGTGTGGAATTTGTAGGTATTTTAAATGTGATATATCGGATATATTGGAGTATAGAATTGAAAATACTAATGATTGAAGATGACAGCACAATTGCTTTTGCTGTTAAAACTTACTTAAACAAACATAATATTGAAACTATTATTTATAACAAGCTTTCTCTGACAGAAAATCTTAATTTTAATGATTTTGATTTAATTCTTCTGGATGTCAATCTCCCAGATGGGTCAGGATTTAATTTTTTAAAGTGGCTGAGAGAATTTTCTGACCTTCCTGTGATAATGATTACTGTAAAAGACGAAGACGAGTATGTAATAAAAGGTCTTTCTCAAGGAGCAGATGATTATATTACAAAACCTTTTTCTCTTCCTGTCCTAAAAGCAAGAATAGACAATGTTTTTAGTAGAAAAATAAAAAAGGTTAACGAACTGACTTTTGAAAATTTATCTTTAGATCTCATTTCAAAACAAGCTTCGATAGATGGAAAAGATTTAGACCTTAACTTAAAAGAGTTTGCTATATTGGAAATGCTTTTAGAAAACCAAAATATAAATCTACTAAGAGAGCGAATTTTAGATTATGTTTGGGGTTATGATTTTTATGAAGTAAATGACAATACACTAACTGTCACCATAAAAAGACTTAGATCTAAACTTGGAGATTACGGTAACCATATAAAAACTCTTAGAGGGATAGGATATAGGTGGGACAATGAATAAAAACAAAAATATTTTACTTGTCTTAATTTTAAATTTGATAATGTCTTTGCTTGTAATTTACCTCAATCCAAGATTTGATATTCTAACTCTTATAGGTTTTTTACTTATAAATATAATTCTGTCTGTAGTTATTTCAAAAATTGAAAAGAAAAAAGAAAAAGTTCTTGAGGATAAGATTAATAATATATTTAACCTACTCCATTCACTTGATCTAGATTCAGACAATTACGAAATTATAGACGATGAATTTGGAAAACTCAGAGATGAGATTATTAAAATCATTATAGAGAACAAGAGAATAGCTGAAAATGCAGAGAAAAATAAGGAAACTTTAAGAGAATATACTGAAGACATTGCTCATCAAATAAAAACTCCGTTGACTGGATCACTATTATTGTTAGACCTATTAGAAGACGAAGATGACAATGTTTCAGAAGAATATATAGAAAGACTTAGAGATAATTTACTTAGACTCCATAACTTATCTGACATTTTATTAAAATTGGCAGCCCTTGATTCAGGCACAATAGAAATGGCAAAAGACAGAATATCTGCTGGGGAATTAATTGAAGATATTATACAAAATTTTAAAGATTATTTTATTAATGATAATATTGAAATTCCTCTTTATGGAGATGATTTTGATCTTATATGCGATAAGAAATGGACCTATGAAGCAGCATTTAATGTGATGAAAAATGGTCTAGAAGCAACAAAAGATAGACATATAGAAATTCACTTAAAAGAAACGAACTTATATAAGAGCATATTAGTAGAAGATTTCTCAGATGGCTTAGATCGACAAATGTTAGAAAAAGTTTTTAGGCGTTTTTATAAGCTGGATCCAAATTCAAAAGGTTATGGGATTGGGCTTCCTATGGCAAAATCTGTTATGGAAAGACAAAATGGAGAGCTTTTATATCATAAGGGGAAGAAATCAAATTCCTTTGAAATGAGATTTTATAACTGATTTAATTATGGCTGTGTAAATAAAGCACAGTCTTTTTTTCTAGTCACTTTCCAGTCACTTAAGTCTAATATAATCTAAGAAAGATAAGGAGGATTAAATATGAATATTGTAAAAACAGTAGATTTAACAAAAACTTACAATAGTGGAGTAGAAGTACACGCTCTATCAAATGTGAATTTTGAACTAGAAAAAGGAGATCTTGTCGCCATTATTGGAGATAGCGGGTCAGGAAAGTCTACCTTGCTTCATCTATTAGCAGGAGTTGATAAACCAACAAGTGGTGATATATTTATTCAAGATAAAAATATTACCAAGTTTAACAAAGATGAAATGACAGTATTCCGCAGAAGGAATATAGGCGTAGTATATCAATTTTTTAATTTGATTCCAAACATCAACGTTCGAAAAAATATTTTACTTCCTCTTTTGTTAGACAATAAAAAGGCAGATGAAGAATATTTAAAGGAAATTTTATCTATACTAGGAATAGAAGGAAAGCTTGATAGGTATCCAAAGCAATTATCCGGTGGAGAGCAACAAAGGGTGGCTATTGCTAGAAGCCTTATTACAAGACCTGCCATTATCCTAGCAGATGAGCCAACAGGAAATCTTGATAGAAAAAACTCTGAAGAGATTACAGGACTTTTCAGACTTGTAAATAAGAGACTAAATTCTACAATTATGATCATAACTCATGATGAAAAGGTAGCAAATTCTTGTGACAAGGTCTATAGAATGGTAGACGGTAGGTTAAATTTCTTAGGAGATGAAACTTATGAAAATTATTAACGATCTTGCCAGTGGAGCTGTTAAAAATAATAAAAAAGACACCCTAGCCATTAAAATTTCCATACTTTTGGCAGTAATTTTACTAGGAACTGTTATTTTTATTTTCGACTCAATAAACACTGAACAGTATGAATATGTAAAGAAAACTATTGGAGATTATCATGTAGATATAGCTGAAATTGACGAAAGTTTTTATGATAAATTAAAAAACGATACAGATATAGAAAAAGTTTCTTTCAATAAAATTATTAATACAGACTTAAATGCGGTTATATATGAAAATGGAGATTATGAAAGTCTTCTCGGCTATGAAATTAAAAATGGCAGAAAACCAGAAAATCCAAATGAACTTTTAGTACCAGAGAGATTTCTAATAAAAAATAAGGAGTACGATTTAGGTTCTGAGATTATTGAAAATAAAAAGACATATACCATAGTTGGTGTTTACGATGATTATGGATATTCTTTTGAAGATACTATGCTTATAGGTTTAGTAGATAGTAATAAAAAGGATTATTTATTCGAAAACAATGTCGGAATAGAAGCATGGATTTGGTATAAAAGCATAAGGGATACCTACACAAAGACTCGAAAAATTTTATCTGAAATGAATATTGATGAGAAACAAGCCTTAGATATTGGAAGAGTATTTTACAACAAATATATTTTAGAGCACAGTATGGTTTATCCTAAAGGAATTATTCCACCTAAAAGTGTTGTAAATTTAGCTATAGAAAAATATGGGATAGCTTTTTTTCTCACTATACTTTTTGCCTTTATTATCTACGGTGCTTTTAATGTATGGAATACTAGAGATTTAAAAGAAATTGCTCTATTAAAAAGCACTGGGATGACAGATAAGCAGGTCAAAAAAATGATTCGAAAGAAAGCTTTTAAACTTTCAACCATACCAATAGCCTTGGGAACAATTCTATCTTTGGTATTTGCAAATCTGCTCTTATATTTGTTGTGGTTTAACAATTCTATCTCTTATAAAAAAATATCAAATATTTTAGGAGAAAGTCTAAAATCTCCAGGCTTTAATTTAGTAATACCAAGTATTGGGTCTATTTTAATAATTATTTTGTTATCCTTAATTATGGTTTATTTTTCTGCACTGCTTCCTGCAAAGAAAAGTGCAAAAATAAAAATAATAGAAGGCTTAAATGGGATTACAGAAAAAAACATTAAATTGGGTAAGTCAAAAATAAATGGACCTATAGAAAAGACATTAGCAAAAGATTATTACAGGTCTTATCGTTCAACCTATCGAATTATTGTAATTTCAATGGCTCTTTCTGCATTTGTACTGACCACAGTCTTAGTTAGCCAGTCATATAGAGCTTTGAATGAAAAATATAACTCTTATAAGAGTCCTTACAATTTTAATTCAAGTATTTACACTGATAAGAATTTAGATGAAAACTTATTAGCTGATTTAGAAAAAGTTGACGGAATAAAAGAGCTTCACCTATATCAAAGAAATGACACTAAGTTTTACCTTGACGAGAATAAAGATTTTATTTCTAAAGACTTAAAAGATTCTTTAGCTAGTGGCAAAATAGAAAATGATAGACTATATGCTAGTATATATGCTTTAACAGATGAAGATTTTGAAGAGCTTTTAAAAGAAAATAACATCTCTGATGCATCTTATTTATTGCTTAATAAGATAAGAAAAGATAACAAAACTCCGTATGCCTTTAGTGAGTATATAAAAATTTCTGATAAGGGATTTGGAGATATTACTTTAAAATATAATGCAGATGGTAAGTCCATGCCTATAAAAATAGATTCAAGTATCGATGAACTGCCTTATAATCTAGAAGCTTATAATGACAACGAAATACCTATTTTTACTAGCACAAGTAGTATGAAAAAATTTATTGATGAATATGGAATAGATGAAGGCAACCCAGTCTATTATTACTTTGTAAAAATCAAAGCTGATAAAAATAAAGAAAAAGTATTTGAAGATGCCGAAAAAGTAATTTCGACCTATGTTCCAAAATCGGATCATGGCACTTCTACAGAAATTATTAGATCAGCCATGGATAAAGAACAAACGAGAAATGAAAAACTATTAAATCTTGGCATTCAAATCATTCTTATAACAATTGCTCTTTCCAATGCCTATAATAGCTTTAAGGGAAACCTTAGAGCGAGAGCCAATGATTTTAAACTCCTATCCACTACAGGTATGACAGAAAAACAAATGGAAAAGATGGTCTTCGGAGAGGGGAAGATATTGTTTAAAAATATTTTCTTAGCCTATATCTTTATGTTCATTATTGGAATTGCATTGAGAGCCTATAGAAGTAACTATGAACTAGGATTTGCGATAAAAGGTCTGATAACAAATATGAACTATATCCCTCTAGTAGTAGTATTTGTATTTATGATTGCAGGAGTTTTATTTGCAATAAAAAGTGGTTTTAAAACAATAAACGAAAACTCAGAAAATACTTTCAAGAGTATATAAGAAAAAGGCTGTGAGCATTAAAACTCATAGCCTTTCATCTTGCCACCTAAAGACTTTCTAAATCAATTTTTTTAAAATCCCTAATTCAATGCGCCCTTAAGCTTGTTAATTTCACACACCAAGAGAACGAGTGAAACGAAGTTCGATTGGCTATGTGTGATTTATTACAGAGTTTACAAAGAGACGGAGCTTTAGTGAACGTCGATTTGATTAAACTTACGGATCGTTTCTTGGCAATGCTCAGGTATGACATATACATTTAAGTCCATGCACCAAGAGAGCGAGCAAAGCGATGTTCGATTGGCAATACATGTCTTATGCCAGAGTTTACAAAGGTATGGAGCGAAGCGAACATAGCTTTGAATAAACTTACGGCCAAGCTTGCCTCGAAACTCCACTTCGCACAATCATCTAGATTGCTCTGAAAAATCTGGTTTTATTGGATAATAGATAAGATCTTATTCGTATGAATTTAAAATTATATATCTTTTGCATTGGCTATTGTAAGTTTTGCTTGCAGTAGCCTTTTCTTTTTGCTGTATTAATCGAAAAGTGATTTTACAAGTTTGGTCATTTAAATAAACTAAATATATTCTTTAATTTGCAGAGAAAGCAAGATGATTTGCCGAAGTTGAGAATTTTTCTGAACGAGTTGAACTTAGCGTTCATCGCAGTGAAGAAAAAATTTGAAACGAGTCAAAGGGCTTGCTTTAATGCAAATTAATAAAAAAACAGGTGCTAAATATATTTCTCAAGCACCTGCCACATCTCTTATTTAATTACACCTTCAACAAGATATAATTTTTTAAACAATATTTTCTTGAATTTCAAAGTTAATGTGTCGTCCATTGCTCTAACAGCAACGAAGACGTAAACCTTGAATCCATCCACTTCATAAAGATCGTAATCATCTTTATTACTAGGTTCTTCCAATTTCACGATTGGTGTTACTTCACCTGCGCCTCATTCGGAGCAGCCCAGTAAATCAATCGTTACAGTGCTTTTTCCTTCGCCCTTAAGAGCGGATTTAAAGCCATCTTCAAGAATAATCTTCATAATTGTAACCTCCTTTTAAAAAGAGTTTATTCCACAATTTCCTTTCTGTTGTAAATTTCTTCGTTTAGTACACCAGTTCTCTTCGCAGCTATGACCCCAGCAAGTAGTGAGTCAGAGATGTTTAGAGCAGTTCTACCCATGTCGATGATTGGCTCAACTGAAATTAGTAGACCAACTAGGCCAACAGGGAAGTCTAAAGCGCTTAGAACAACTATCGCTGTGAAAGTCGCTCCACCACCAACGCCTACAGTACCGAAACTTGCTAGTACACATAGAAGTGCAACCCTTACTAAGAAACCTATTGACAATGGATTTATACCCATAGTTGGCGCAATCATAACAGCAACCATCGCAGGGAAAACTCCGGCACAACCGTTTTGGCCCACGCTTGTACCAAGTGTCGAAGCAAGGTTTGCTATGCCCTCAGGCACACCTAGGTTATTTTCTGCATTGTTTATGGTAATAGGTAATGTGGCTGCAGATGATCTTGATGTGAAAGCAAATAATAGGTTACTCATAGATTTTTTATAGAATGTCAATGGATTTAGTCCAGCTGTTAATAGATATAGCATGTGAACTATAACCATGATGATCATTGCTGCGTAGCTGATTAGTATGAAGTTTACAAGCTTTAATATAGCCTCCCAATCAGATGTTGCAGTGATCTTTGTCATTAGAGCTAAAACGCCATATGGAGTTAGTCTGATGATGATTCTTACAAGGTGCATGATGACATCGGAAATGTCTTGAATGCCTTGAATGAACCTATCTGCCACGTCCTTCTTATAGTTTTTAAGCTGCATAGCCGCAAGACCTATCATAAATGCGAAGAATACAACAGCAAGTGTCGCGTTATTGCCTTGTCCAGTTAGTGCGTAGAATGGATTTGATGGTATGATATTTACGATTTGCTCTTGCATAGGAAGCTTGCTGAAGCTTTCTTGCTTTTCCATTAGCACTTCTTGTCTGTGCATTTCATTTTCTCCTGAGTTTAGGCCCTCAGCGTTTAGTCCGAAGACTGCTGACAATGTGCCAGATACCATAGCCGCGATAAATACAGTGATTAAGAAGACAGCCATAATCCTAGCTGTACTCTTGCCCATGCCGCTTTCTTGCATAGCAACTGATTTAACGATGCTGATGAAGATTAGCGGGAAAGCCACCATTGTTAATAGTTTTACATAGGCGCTGCCGACTATGGAGATCCAGGATACTGATGTTCCAAGGATTTCCTTGTCTTTAACGATAATTTGTAATAATGCACCAAAGATGATGCCGACTGCTAAAGCGATCAAAACTCTTGCGTTGAAGCTTAAGTTAAGTTTCTTTAGGTAGCCGATGCCCCATAGCATTGCCGCAAATATTGCAATGATTAATAATATGAATAATAGAGTCATTTCTTATCCCTCCTTGCCTGAAGCATATCACTTTTGGACTTAAAAGTCAAGAAGCGAGATCACATTTCAATGGATTTATGTTTATGGTCTTGCCACGATAAGCATAAATTTAACAAAGATAAAATTATTAATTTATAAGTTTTTAAAATTGTGAAAAAAACTAGAAAAAACTCTTCACATAAAAAATATTGGTGCTATAATATTCGAAAGGAGATTGATGAAATGAAAATAAAAGAATTTTTACACAAGAAAAACGTACTCGTGTCCTACAAGGTCTACCTAATTGACGTCTTAGGCAACATGGCGATGGGCCTCTTTGCCTCGCTACTGATCGGTACTATACTAAACACAATCGGCACTCACACTGGACTAAAATTTTTATCTGAGGAGCTTTGGCCGCTTTGTAAAATGATGACTGGCCCAGCCATTGCCGCGGCGATAGGGGTCGCACTAAAGGCGCCAAACTTAGTTATGCTCTCATCGCTCGCAGTTGGTTACATAGGCAATGAACTTGGCGGACCCGTTGGCTGCCTTATCGCATCGGTCGTTGCGATTGAACTCGGCAAACTTATTTCGAAAGGAACCATGATAGACATCATCGCAACGCCACTAACTGTAATACTTTCGGGCTTTGCCATTGCAAAATTCGTTGGCCCGTCCATAAACATGATGATGGTGGGGCTAGGCGAGGTAATCATTGAAGCGACTAAGCTAAGACCATTCTTCATGGGTATGGTGGTCTCTTTGATAGTCGGCATGGTTTTGACTCTGCCGATATCGTCGGCGGCTCTTTGCATGATGCTTGGGCTAAGTGACCTTGCTGCAGGCGCTGCGACTGCTGGCTGCTGCGCACAAATGGTGGGTTTCGCGGTTATCAGCTACAAGGTGAATAAGGTCGACGGTCTACTTGCTCAAGGACTCGGCACTAGCATGCTACAAATACCAAACATAGTAAAAAACTGGAAGATATGGCTTGCGCCAAGCTTAGCGAGCATGATTACTGGACCAATCGCGACATGTGTATTTCAATTAAAAAACACTCCGCTCGGCGCTGGTATGGGTACGAGTGGTCTTGTGGGCATACTTGAGACATTTAATGCTATGAGCGATGCTAATTTTTCTACGACTATGGTGGCCGTGCTATTGACATATATTATTTTACCAGCAGTTCTATCGCTACTATTCCATAATTTATTTAAAAAAATGAATTGGGTAAGTGATGACGATCTATTACTTTCGCGTTAAATGAAGAACCTCACCCATTATCAAAGCTAAAGCTTTGGATGGGTACCCGAGAACCTTGGTGCTTCGCACTGTGCGCCTGGAACTCGTTACGGTCTCGACACTCTCTCAACGTACGTCTATGTACGAATCGGTCGGTCGCTCGTTATGCTGCGCCTTATCCATCAAATTTCTCCGCAAAATTAAGGCATAGTGAATAAATAAATTTAAATGAAATACTATATATATTATTCAATCGAATTTTTCAAAGGCTATACAAAATAAAATGTATAGTCTTTTATAATTTTGGGTAAAAATAATTGTAATAATTAAAATAATATTTCGTAGAAAAAACTTGATGATTGGGCGATGTGGACTGACGAGGCAAGCGGAGCGTACTAATGGTACTCGAGCATTGCCGAGGAAGGAACGAGCTCAAGGGCAAGTTTTTACACGAAAGATGAGGAGGTTTTATAATGGCATGTACAACAATTCTAATAGGAAAAAATGCGAGCTACGACGGCTCAACTATAGTCGCAAGAAATGAAGACTCACCATCAGGTGAATTTTGCGCAAAAAGATTTGCAGTGATGAAGGCAAAAGATCAACCACGCAAATACAAAGCAGTTATTTCAAAGGTCGAAATCGATTTACCAGACGATCCGATGGACTACACTTACTCACCAAGCTCTGACACAAAGGACGGCATTTGGGGCGCTTACGGCGTTAACGCCAAAAACGTTACTATGAACGCGACTGAAACACTTACTACAAACGAATTGGTTATGGGCGCTGATCCATTGGTCGAGTACCATAAAGATGAGGACGGAACTGAGCATTTTGGCGGCATAGGCGAAGAAGACCTAGTTACCATCACACTTCCATACATCAAAAGCGCTAAGGACGGCGTAAGAAGATTGGGCGCACTACTTGAAAAATACGGCACTTACGAGATGAATGGTATTGCCTTCCAAGACGAAAATGAAATTTGGTGGCTTGAGACAATTGGCGGCCACAACTGGATGGCTAGAAGGGTTCCGGACGATGCTTATGTAATTATGCCGAACCAACTAGGCATTGATGAATTCGATTTTGACGACGCTTATGGCGATGAAAATGAATATATGTGTTCAAAATCATTAAAGGATTTAGTTAAAAAAGCGCATCTAGACAAGAGAATGAGTGAAGAAGAAGTATTTAACCCAAGAGACGCATTTGGTTCACACGACGATTCAGACCACACATACAATACACCAAGAGCTTGGGTATTGCTACGCTATTTCAATCCAAAAACATTCTTCTGGGATGGCTACGACGCAGACTTCAGGCCAACTGACGACAATTTACCATGGGCTTTAGTACCAGAAAAGAAAATTACTATAGAAGAAGTCAAATGGGCGTTATCCAACCATTATCAAGGTACGCCATATGACCCATATGCAAAGCATAAAGACGAGATGAAGGCCGGCATATTCAGACCAATCGGTATAAATAGAAACAACGTTTTGGGCTTAACACAAGTTAGAGGCTACATGCCAGACGATTTGAAGGCACTTCACTGGTTAGCGCTTGGCTCTAACGTCTTTAACGCGATAGTACCGTTCTACACAAGAGTTTCCAAGACACCAGATTACGTCGGAAAGGCAGTAATTAAGCCAACAACAGACAATTTTTACTGGATAAACAGGATTATAGGCGCGCTTGCCGACGCACACTTCGCCGAAAACGCTTCAAACGTTGAACGTTACCAAGCTAGAATCAATAATAAGATGAATGAATATATCAATAGATTTGACGAAGAATACGCAAAGGCAAAGGATAAAGAAGCCTTCTTCGAAAAGGCAAACCAAGAAATATCAGACTTTGTAGAGAAAGAAACATTGGATTATTTGGATAAAGTTTTATTCACTTCTTCTTGTCTAATGAAGAATGGATTTTCGAGAAGTGATGCTTAAATTTTGCTAACAGAAATAATATATAAGTCAAAAACTATTGACAAATGATATCATATGTAGTACCATATACTTGGGAGGTACTCATGAGTAAAAAGGATAAGCTTATCAAGAAACTGAGAAATCAGCCGAATGGTATGTCTCCAGAAGAAATGGAACAGATTCTTGTGTATATAGGCTATGAATTTAGAAATCAAGTGGGCTCTCATAGACACTTCGTAAGAATTGTTAATGGCAGACAACACAGATTTGATTTACTTATGAACAAGAATCCTGTTAAGAGATACTTGGTTGACGACCTCTTGGAGATTATAGAGGGGGAATAACCCCTCTTCTCCTAAATTTATCAGGGGGTGTGATATATGAAGCTTGAGGATTATTTGAAATTGCCTTATACTTATGTAATTAAGAAAGTTAAGGACGAAACTGGCGAGTACTACGCTGGCTACATTGAAGAGATTTACGAGGCGAAGACTGTTGGCGACACTATTGACGAATTGTACGAAAACTTAAGGGAGTGCTTGATTTTAGGTGTTGAAGAAAGACTAAAGGATGGCGAGGAAGTTCCAGTGCCTGCAGCTGCAGAATATAGCGGTAAATTCATGCTAAGAATACCTAAGAGTCTTCACAAGTATTTAGCAGAATCTGCCAAGAATGAGGGCGTTTCTCTAAATCAATATGCTCTATATAAGTTAAGTAAGTAGTTTATTTGGTGAGATTATTATGTACAAAAAGGATAAAAAAGCTTCTAATCATAATAAGAAAAAAGTTAAAAAAGATGTGCCTAATAAGGAGACCCTAGAAGCGATTGAAGAAGGAAGACGCATGGCACTCGATCCAAATGTACCTTCTTATGATAATATTGAAGATTTAAGAAAAGCACTAGATGTATAAACAAAACAAAGCTGTGAGATTTTTCTCACAGCTTTGTTTTATAAAGATACTATATTTATAATGAATGATGTCATCAATAGCAATTTTCGCAGAGCGATTTGATGAGATTGGCGTTGTACAGAATTTTTTGGAGTGGCCGTAAGTTTAATCAAATCGACGTTCACTTCGTTCCGTCTCTTTGTAAACTCTGGCATAAATCATACATAGCCAATCGAACTTCGTTTCACTCGTTCTCTTGGTGTATGAAATTAACGTGTGCTAAACGCACTCCGCAGCGACAAAATAATTCGAAACTAGCCAAGATCGCAAATCGAATGCGAAAATCATTTTTTGCCCTTCATATCCAGCACCTTCATATAAATCCCCCTCATATTTATTGCGTAATCAATCTCGCCATTTACATATACATCGAAGGTATTTATCGTATTATTATTTTTCCCCACCATTCTAACAGTTCCGAGTTTTTGATAGTCTTTTGCCTCGCTCTTTTTCATCATAGCATAGCCTTTTTGCTCGTAGATGTAATCAAGCACTTCTTTATCGACTTCGGTGCTTAGAAATTCTTTGGTATCGGCTAGATCTTTTAAATTTTTATCCATCTTGGCTCTGCTGCTAAACATTGAATTATACAGTATTATAATCAGAATGAGTACGCCTATCATGCCGATGATGCTTGAACTATTTTTCTTTTCCATAATTAACTCCTTTTAAATTTCTTCCATAATAGCCTTGCCACGATAACGATGAATATTAGAATGATCAGTCAATCAGCTCCAATCCCGCTCCCGCCATTATCCTGTGATTCGTCCTTCACCTCTGTCACTTCTTTTGGTTCTTCTTTTACGTTGTTAATGGCATTTGATTTATAAATTTCATCTGAGAAAAATATTTTGTACTCGCCGTAGCCTTCCTTATCCATGTCCTCAAGCGGCACGAAGCGCAGTGCGGCGCCATCGATGCAGTATCTTAGTCCGCCCATCTTCTTTGGTCCGTCGCTAAAAACATGGCCTAGGTGGTTATTGCCGTGCTTGCTCTTGATCTCTACACGCCTCATTCCATGCGATTCGTCTCTGTTGTAGCTAACGCTGTCACTGTTTATGGTCCTCGCAAAGCTAGGCCAGCCGCAGCCCGCATCGAATTTATCCTCTGAAGTAAATAGCACTTCGCCAGTTAATTTATCCACGTAAATGCCAGCGCGCCATTCATCATTTAATTCAGACGTATGCGGATGCTCGGTGCCTTCTTCCCTCATAACCTTGTAGCTAAGCTCATCCAAAAGCTTTTTTGCTTCCTCATCAGAAACTTCTTTGTACTCTTTTTCGAAAATGGGCTCATCAGCTTCAGCCAGATTGATGTGGCAGTAGCCGCCCGGATTTTTCTCCAAGTAATCTTGATGGTAGCCTTCTGCCGTTACGAAGTTTTTCAGCTCTTCAACCTCAACAGCGAGCTCGCCGTGAATTTTTTCTTCGTATTTATATACCTTGTCAATAATTTTTTTATCGGCAGGATCACTATAATATATGCCCGTTCTGTACTGTCTACCCCTGTCGCCGCCTTGTTTGTTGACGCTCGTTGGATCAATCACCTTAAAGTAGCGAAGAAGTATTTCTTCTAGGCTCACAAGGCTTGTATCGTAAGTTATTTCAACGGTTTCAGCGTGATCAGTCTCCTTAACTTTGTCATAGCTAGTGCTAGTGCCATTGCCATTAGCATAGCCTACTTTGGTGCCCATAACGCCGCGTATCCTTTTGAAATAGCCCTCCATGCCCCAGAAGCAGCCGCCAGCTAGGTGTATGGTCTTGTTATTATTCATAAAATCACCTCTATTTTCCCTCGTTTACAATGTCTTCAAGTATCTCGAAGGACTTCGTAAGCTTGTCATATTCAGGGATATAGCTTACAGCGATCAGCTCGTCGAAGCCGTAGTCCCTCTTGAAGCCCTCATAAGTCTTTTTTGCGTCCTCATATGTGCCGCCGATGTGCAGTCCGCGCATAGCCCTAAGCGCAAATTTTTGCATGCTTGTAAGCTCTGGCGCGTCGTCCGGGTCGATCTTCTCGAACTCATCGCGATTGTCCAAGTCAAGTATCCTTAGAAATACTTGCATCGCGTGAAACTCAAGCTCATCCGCGTTCTTTTTATTCTCGCCAATGTTGGCAGAAACGCCTAAGCTTGTGTATGGCGCGTCAAGGTACTTGCTCTTTTTGAAATTGTCTCTATAAATGTCAAAGGCCGCTTTAATAGTGTGGGGCGCGAAATGACCTGCAAATGAGTATGGTAGACCCAGCTCAGCCGCTACATAAGCGGAGTTCATCGAGCTACCCAAGATAGTTATCGGTACGCCCGCACCCATGCCAGGGTAAGGCGCGCTCTTTAGGCTACTTGCATAGCCATCGAAATATTTTAGCATTAGGCGAATTGCGTCTAAAAACTTTTCTTGCTTATATGTGTCTCTGTAAAGTATTTTTGCTGTTTCTATATCAGTGCCGGGCGCTCTACCTATTCCGAGGTCAACTCTGTGAGGGAAAAGTGCCTCCATAGTTCCGTAGCGTTCAGCGACTTGAAATGGCGTGTGATTTGGTAGCATCACGCCACCTGCGCCGACCTTGATGCGCTCTGTTTGGCCCAGTATGTGCGTTAGAACAACTTCAGTCGCACTCGATAGTATGCCGGGACTGTTATGATGCTCAGCGACCCAATATCTCTCGAAGCTTCTGGAGTCCGCAAACTGAGCGAGTTTCACGGCCCTTTCGAAGGCCTCCTTCTTTGTTTCGTCCTTGTATTTTGGTACAAGATTTAGTATCGATAGCTTTGTCATTTAATCACCTCTATATATCTATTTAACTATATCTAACTATGCTTATGGACTTGCCACGACCAATAAACGAAGTGGCCCAGCCATAAACGTAAATCTCTTAGTATATAGATACCCAATCGCTATTGAAAACATTAACAAGGCGTGATATAATTAGCTTAGGTGATAGAATGAGAAGGAAAAATAACGGTGTTTACATAAATTTCGAGGGACGCGGCGAGGGCCAAAGGGACAAAAGGAAGATCTGCGCAGCGGCGCTAAGTATCCTTGCCATAGTGCTTTTATTGGCGTTTTACTTTTTGTATAAGTACACGACCGCCAACGTATATATAAAGGAAGCGAGTGAGGACGCGCGCGTTTACGAGGAGATCTACAGGGACACAGAGCTCGATCTTGAGAAATTTAATAAGGCCGATGAAAAATTCAAGATGAAGATAGATGAGACTGGCTTAATAAAGGCGCAAGCTGAGTATTTTATGCCAGTTGAGCCGAAGGAGAAGCTCGACAAGAACTTTACTAAGTCGTATAAGAAAAATTTCGAGGAAGAGTACCTTTTTAATGGCGATGCAAAACTGATTCCTCTGAAGCTCTTGAAGGCGCTCTCGCGTAACGAGATAAGGCTGATTAAGGCAGAAATTTTGGCGCGCCACGGTTATGAGTTTAAGACGAAGGAATTTGCTGATTACTTCAAGCAAAAATCTTGGTATATAGCGGATGAGCATTATAGTAGCGCGTTTTTATCAACGACGGAGGCGCAGAATATTAAATTTATTATGGAGTACGAAAAGATTTTAGATAGAAAATAAAAGAGGAGTAAAAATTCTTTGTAAAACTGATTTAAAAACAAAAATAATGGGTATTATATTATCACAATAAACTAATAACAAAATATTTATGTTTACTCTTAAGTTATATAAAGAGGAGGGGAGGTTATGTAATGATAAAAAAATATGAATATGACTTTGTTACTGTAAAGACAACAGGTCTTTGGTACGACGACTACCAAGAAATAATTAAGAAGCGTGGTTTGGATGGCTGGCGCTTTGTAGCTGTTATAGATAAGCACAGAGAGTTTGTAGATGCCAACCCAAGAGTTGAATTAGTATTTGAAAGAGAATTAAAAGTAGAAGAAGAGGAGTGAGATTATGAAGTTTAAATTTAGAAAAGCTGGAACTGTTATATTAGCTGTAGTATTATTTTTTAGCATTTTCAACTTAGAAGCTGTTAGTGCAACTTCTATTAATGATACAAAAAATAATATGAAAATTGAAGATGATGTCAATATGTTAAGAATTGGCTTGGTTGAAAGAAAAGAATATGTTAGGAACGAGACAGTGACAACTACTGTTACTCCAGCAGGTCAAGATGATTTAATTAGTTTTAATACACCTGGGGCTGTATTTATATACGAAGGAGGACCTACAGTTTCAATGTCATTTAACTTAGGTGGCAATTTATTTTCGCTTGGTGTTGACATAGGCTATGTAAGTAAAAATGGTTATGGAGGATATATTGTTAATTATCCACCAGATGGAAAAACATATAGAGTTATAGACACACAAACAATAAAATGTAAAATTTACAAAGTAGAATTATATGATCAAGAACAAGGAAAGGTATTAAAAACATACTATAAAGCAGAAAGAGACCCAAATTACCAAGTAAAACATTTATTCGATTTAGAAAGAGTATATTAATTAAAAATTTTTTAAATATTTTTGAGGGCAAGCAATGCCCTCTTTTTTTGTTTGAAAAATCCCTTTCCATGGTATAAATAAATATAAGCACAAATCAATTTGGGAGGTAATACTATGAAGATGAAGAAGATTTTATCCTTCGTTCTAGCCTTTGTATTAGTGGCAAGTACCATTAACGTAGGCTTTGCGCAAGGAGAAGTAAAAACTAATAAAGACAAGATTGACTACCTTGTTGAAAAAGGCTACGTTCTAGGCGATGCCAAAGGACTTAGACTTAACGACTCGATTACGAGAGAAGAGTTTGCGGTTATGCTAACAAAGGTACTTAATCAAGAAAGTGCCGCAAAGGCAGCTATGAACGTGCCTAGCGCATTTAAGGACATGGCAGCCGATCGCTGGTCAAACGGCTTTGTTAATATCGCAAGCGAGTTAAAAATTATCGCCGGTTATAGCGATGGCACTTTCAGACCAAGAAAAAACGTTTCTTATCAAGAAGCAATCAAGATGCTAGCCGTTGCAGCTGGCGGAACTGACATAAAGCCAGCGACTGAAGGCGAGTGGGCTGCACCATTCATCAGCTATGCAGCAAGCAAGGGCCTTTTGAATGGCCTAGGCGAGCTAAAATACAAGGATCAAGCGACTAGGGAAAATGTTTTTGTAATGATATATAACTACCTAGATGGCGTGAGAGAAGCTGATTTATCAAAGCTTACAGCCATAGTTACAAAGACTAATGCTAACTCAAATCTAAGTGAAAAGCAAGCCGAAATCGTCGTATTAAAATCAAGCTTAGAAGGCTTTAAGGAAGGCGCTTCCTACATCGTAGACCTTAAGGACGGCATGGACGCGATGGACATTTTAGGCAGAGTTTATGACCTAGACATCGACGCAAAGAATGTCATCAAAACTTACAGAGCAAGCGCTTTAGCTAAGACTGAGATTGCGCCTATCGCTATCAAGGGCGCTAGACTTTACGTTGGCGGCGACTCAAAGGATTCGACTGTGCTTGAGGACAAGGCGGCGCTTACTGAACAAAAGTTCCGCGGCGCAGCAGTTAATGGCAAGTACCTTGATATATTCATGGATTTTGCTAAGGAAACTAATTACAAGGCAGACCTTGCCTACGTTACAAGCATCAACGCGAAAGTTGTCTACATCAAGGCTTTCACTTTTGATGATATAATGCCAGTTTTTGAATATGCTAATGGCGCAGTTAAGGCTATAGACGATGAATCAGGCGCTATAGTTAAGAGAAATCTTAAAAAAGCATATTTATATGATAATGGCAAACTTATGCCAATGGACCTATCTAAGCTAGAAAAATACGATGTATTACACTTCTACGCTAAGGATGAAGCCATCGCCCTTAAGAATAAAATAGAAGGCGAAGGCGCTAGATACAAATTAAGCAAGGGCGGCGCATACATTAACCTAGCTAATAAAGACTATAAGCTATCAGACGAAAAGGCTAGAAGAGCTGTTGCGACTGTTGATGAAAAGATATTTACACAAGTTAATGCAGCGAAGTACAATGACGAAGTAAAGCTATTAACAAATGAAAAAGTTAATTTAGCACTAGATATATTCGGAAACGTTCAAGTGATTTACGGAAAACTTTCTTTTGACGAAGACGTTTTCATGATTGACAGAGTGACTACAAACGCAGTTGCTTTGATCGATAGAAATGGCAAGGAAATCAGGGTTCAAGACTCACTTGACTTAAGAATCTATAGAGATGGCAAGGAAATCAGACTTTCTGAGCTAAATAACTACGACATCGTCTACGCCATTTACAATAAGGACGCTATTCAAAAGATATTCGTTCTAAATGGACTAAAGGACTACGACAAGGCATTCAAGCCGCTTGACAAGGACGGCAAGAATTATAAGGTTTACGCGCCAACTAAGAGCGTTAGAAGAAGCTCCATTTACGTAGCTGGTAAAGAAGTGAACCTTCTTGACAATACTTTATTATATAATTTAGTGGGGGTTGGCAAGGACTATAGAGTTGAGACTATAACTCTAGATGAAGTGAAAAATGCGGGCTTCGACAAGACTGTAACAGCTTATGTATTCACAGTTAAGGACCTTAAGGACAAGGACGTTACTAAGTATGACAGCTTCCACGGCAGTGATGATGCGCCAGTTGCAATCGTTTTCAAAAACGTTGAAAAGAAGAAAGTAGTCGACAAGGAAGATATCATCGAGCTTAGAAGTGAGTATGATGCCAAGATCGACAGGTCATTTGAAGGCTACGACAAGACTACTACACTTAGAGTTTACGAGACAGATGGCGAAAAATTCGAAAACTGCAAGGCCGGTGACATCGTTAAACTAGGCCTTGATAAGGACGGCAAGGTCTTAAGACTGGATAAGCTAATCACTGATCTAAGCGAAGAATACACAGTTCTAAACGTTTTATACGACGCAGGTGGCAATGAAAAGCTAGCTCTTAAAGATAGTAAGGGTAAAGAACTTAGCGTTTATACTAATGATAAGAGAGTAGTTTTCGGAAAGAATTACGCTAAGGATAGTGTGATTAAGATTGCACTGAATGAGAATGGGGAAGCGGCTGTAATAAGCGTAATTAAATAGTTTAGATTAATAGGCGAATCGCTTTGTAAAAAATTTTAAATAAGTATAATTGAGATCGATATAAATTATCGGTCTCAGAGTGAAGACAAACCCAGGAATTTTTTCCTGGGTTTGCTTATTTTTATTAAATTTAGTAAAATTTCAAATTTTTTATGTATTTTTGCAAATAAACGAGTAAATATCTCCTTATTTGGGTCCATCCTATACATCATTAATGCTAGTTTTTTCATATTTAAGCATGCAAAAGTAAGCGCAGCTTTCATATCCATCTTAGCTTTGCCTTTCATGTTTGTATATCTAAAGCTATGATATTCTTTTGCGCTTCCAAATTGTCTTTCTATTGTTTCTTTTCTTCTTGCGTATTCTTTCTTGCCTTGATTTGTATATCTATATTCTTCTGTTATGTCTAGGTAGTCTTGCCATATATGTCTTGTTATTACTTTTTGTTTGTTCTTACTATGTGTGCATCTATCTATGTTAGGACAGTTCTTGCACTCGTTTATATCACTTTTATACTGTCTGTATCCTTCTCTATCTGTAGTTTTGTAATTTAAAAGTTTTCCTTGTGGGCATATGTAGCAGTCGTAGTATTCATCATATATATATTCTCTTTTATAGTATGGATTTTCTATTTGTAAGTTTCTCTTTTGTCTTGTATATGGAAATACTGGAAGTATTTTATCGTCTATCAATGTTTGTGCTATGGCTGGTATTTTGTAACCTGCATCCATAACTATCTTTTGGGGTTTCATCTTTTTTAGTTTCTCTTCGTAGAATGGTAAAAATGTTGTACTGTCGTGTAAATTTCCTGGAAATGATTTGTATGCCAGTATCCAGCCGTTTTTATCGCATGATGTTTCTACGCAATAGGCGAATACTTCTTTATGCTCTCCTTTGTGAAAGAGGCCGCTTTCTGGATCTGTTGTTGACTGGGCTATTGTTTGCGTTTCTTTATCTTCTTTCTCTTTTAAGGGCTTTTTCCCGTTTTCTTCTCTTTCTTGTGCTATTTCTTTGTCTAGCTGTGCTTGGTATCTTCTTGCTTTTTTCTCTATTGTTACTTTTTTGTTTTTATGTCTGTTTGCATGTGCTTTAACATGTGTTGGGTCTACGAATTGAATCTTCTCATCTACAAAGCCTTGTTCTAGTGCTTGGTTTAGTATGTTTTGGAAGATGTTTTCAAATATGTCTGTATCTTTGAATCTTCTTCTATAGTTTTGACTGAATGTTGTAAAGTGTGGAATCTTGTCGTAGAAGTCATATCCTAAGAACCATCTGTATGCAATGTTTACTTCTATCTCTTTTATTGTTTGTCTTATGCTTCTTATGTTGAATAGGTATTGTATGAATATTATCTTCATTAGCACTACTGGGTCTATGCTTGGTCTTCCGTTATCTAATGAGTATTTATCTTCTACTAAATCATAGATAAAGTCAAAGTCTATGTACTTATTTATCTTTCTTAGTATGTGTTCTTTTGGAACTAACTCTTCTACTGAAATTATTTGTACTTGATCTGTTTTTGATTTACTATTTTTATGTAACATTTTATCACCTTCTATGTCTTATATATACCCAATAGATGTGTATTTTATGAGGTTTTCAAGTAAAAAAGTAGGCATATTTTTAACAAATATGCCTGCTTTGTCAACAGTCTGAGATCGATATAAATTATCGGTCTCTTTTTTTGACGGCGATAAAAATAAAAATATTTGTATTGAACTTTTAACATAAGCAAAGACTTTTATATGATATAATAAAGCTAATATAAACATAGGAGGGATTTTATGATTATAGCTATTGGAGGCGGGGAAGTCGCCTTAAATGAAACTTATGAGATAGATAAATTTATTGTTGATGCAGCAAAAAAAGAAAAACCAAATTTTCTATTCATTCCTACTGCAAGCAAAGACGCTGAGGCCTATGTAAAGATTATTGATAAACTATATGGGGAGCTAGGATGCAAAACTGACACATTATATTTGTCAAATGTAGAAGTAAATAAGGAAGAGGTCAAGCAAAAGATTGAAAATGCAGATATCATCTATGTTGGCGGCGGCAATACCCAATATATGATGAAAGTTTGGCAAGATTATGGCGTAGATAAGGCGCTAATTAAGGCTTATAAAAGCGGCAAAGTACTCTCTGGCTTAAGTGCAGGCTCTATATGCTGGTTTATTTCAGGCCATAGCGATAGCGAGTTTATAGATGGTGTTGAAAATCCAAAACCTATATGGGTTAAGGGCTTAGGTATCATTCCTTACTTGCATTGCCCTCATTATGATGAGCCTGACAGAGTAGGTTTTGATGAGTTTTATGCTGGACAGCTAACAGATGCGATTGCAATAGAAAATCAAGTAGCAATTGTTTGGGATAATTATGAGATGAAAGTAATTAAATCGAACCCTATGAAAAATGCTTATAAACTTTCTTGGAGCGATAAGGGATTAAAGAAAGAAGTTTTAAATTAAGACTTTCCATATTAATAAAAAAGCAAATTAAAATTTATTGGGGGGATTTTATGAAGTTTACACCAGAAAATTTTGAATTAAAAGATGGCAGAATCTGTACAATTCGAGAAATTCAAGTAAAGGACGCTGAAGAAACAGTTGAATATTTAAAAACTGTTAATGGAGAATCAGATTTTTTAAATTCTTATCCAGAAGAAATACGTATCTCAGCCGAAGAAGAAGCGAAAATAATAAAAGGCTTTAATGAATCGGATGATACCCTTATGCTTGTCGTTGAATTGGATGGAAGATTGATTGCAAACGGCACTATTACAAGGTTTAGAAGAAAAAAGATGCGCCACAGAGGAAATGTAGCTCTAGCTGTTTTAAAAGATTTCTGGAATAAAGGAATAGGGACAAAGGTGCTTCATTGCCTTGAAGATTATGCAAAAAAATTAGGGCTTTCACAACTTGAGCTTGATTATTACTCGGGCAATGAAAGAGGAAGGCTTCTTTATGATAAACTTGGATTTATTCAAGTCGGAGAAACTCCTAATGCCATCATCTTGAAGGATGGAACTCGATATAGCGATATAAAAATGGTGAAGAGTATATAAAAGTGATGATTAAATAAATATGCTTGACATTTTTATGGCGTTTGATATAATAAAAGCACCGAAAGCCTTAGTACTTAAGGATAAGGTCTCTAATTTAAGATATGAGTTGAAGCACAGGATTTTCTGTGCTTAATTTTTTATAAAAACAAATTCATATGTATCGCATCTATTAGAGAGAAAATTGTTATTCACGAGCGCAGCCTTCTTAGTGAGAAAAGATATGTTCCAAAAGCAGCGCATTGAGACAAATTGCTTCAATTGCTTTGCGTAGGACGACGGCCAAAAATCCATCTAGTTGAGCGCAGCGAACGAATATGGATTTTTAGTCGGACAAGCTTAGCAATTGTCAATTTGTTGAACTAAGCTGCGTGGAAATATCTTTTCGATGTGCAATGCACTTTTTAATAAATCAATTTAAAAGGGGTCGAATTCGATCCCTTTTAAATTTGCTTATCCATATCCATCATCAAAGTCAATTCGTTTAAAATCACTTCTCTTTGGGTAGCTATACATCAGAGGTGATATTTATGAAGATTGTTTTCTTAGATATGTATAATTCAAATCCGGGCGACATTGACGTGTGCTTGTTCAAGGATTTTGGCGAATTTATTACATACGACAGAACTAATCCATCTGATATAAAAGAAAGAATAAAGGATGCGGACATCGTCATCACAAACAAGGTAAGGCTTGGCAAAGCTGAGCTTGAGGGCACTAAGGTGAAGTTCATCGCCGAGGCAGCGACTGGCTTCGACAACCTAGACCTTGATGCGCTTAAGGAGCTTGGCATAGCACTTGCGAACGTTCCTAGCTACTCAACTTATTCGGTTGTACAGCTAACGCTTGCTCACTTACTAAATGCGACAAACGATGTCTATTCTTATGCAAAAAATGTTCGTGAGGGAGCATGGGTGGACAGCCGCGACTTTAATTTCTTCTTAGGCACTATTCACGAGCTTGCTGGCAAAACAGCGGGCATATTGGGCTATGGTGACATCGGTCAAAAAGTTGCTGATGCTTATAGAGCTCTTGGCATGAAGGTCATCGCCTTAAAGGTAGACGGTCACCATGCCGATGGGGACTTCTTCCGTGATTACGAAGACTTCTTCAAAGAAGCGGACATAATCAGTTTACACGCGCCTATGAATGCGGATTCAAAAGAGATTATAAATAAAAATAGCATTGCGCTTATGAAAAACACAGCCATCATCATAAACACAGCACGTGGCGGTCTTATCAACGAAGGCGATCTAGCTGACGCGCTTAAGAACGGCAAAGTAGCTTTTTACGCGTCGGACGTTTCTGCGCCTGAACCTATGACTAAGGACAATAAGCTATATGCCCTTGAAAATGCGGCTTTCACGCCACACATCGCTTGGGCGTCACTTGAAGCAAGACAAAGGCTTTACAAAGTGATTTATGATAATATCAAGGCCTACATCGATGGCAGGAGCTTAAATAGAATTGTCTAAGAAGGTCGCAGTTATCGCCGGCTCCTTTATTTCAGGGATTTCGTCCTTGGAGCTACTTAAGGCGATAGAAGGGAAAATAGACGCCGACGTAGATATATACGCGCTTCCGGACGGCTACGGAAACATTTATGAGGCGACGGAGGACCTCGACTCATTCACAGTCGAGACGCTTACGGTAATGGACGAGGACGGCGAAGAGCACGCACTTAAGTATTTAAGATACGATGACCATGTGCTTGTGTCTTTCTCAAGCGTAGTTGAATACAAGAAGAAGGGCGAGTTAAGCTCGACAAGCTACTTGGCAGGCGCTCTCGTTAAGAAACTCATAGAAAATGGCGAGAGGAAGATCACCATATCCATAGGCGGGAGCGGTGTCAATGACGCGGCCATAGGCTTTTTGCGTGCCATGGGCGTGAAATTTTATAATGTCTTGGACGAAGAAGTGACCCAGACGAGAGAGATTTACAAGATAAAGCACTTTGACACGAGTGAGCTCGATGCGCTCATCAAGGGCGTGGACTTTAGCGTTTTGAAGTACTCAAAGACGCGCTTTATCGGCTACAGAGGCACTACGTATCAAAACAGGCTCATCAAGGACAATCTGATCCTTGAAATCTTCGAGCGCAATATGGAGAATTTTCAATACTTACTGCAAAACCATTTTGGATTCAAGGTCAAAAGCATTGAAGCGGCTGGTGCTGGCGGCGGATCCATGCTTAGCCTAGTTAAGTTTTTGGATGCAAAAGTAGTTGATTTAGGCGATTTTTTAGAAAAATATTTTAATTTTGACAATATTGCTCAAAAAAGTGATATAATAATACTAGTTGACGACTATCTGTCCTTAAAGCTTAGGAAGGAAAGTTTTAGGGCCCTTGTCTTGAACAAGGCAAAGAAGTATGACAAAGAGATTATCGGTCTGGCGCTTGATGCGGAGGAGGAGAAGGCCTCTTTCATCGAGCAAGGCTTTACTAGGATGATAGACCTTAGATATGAGTCTGAGTCATTGGATAGAGCGGCAAATATCATCAATAATTATTTAAAAGGAGAGGATGACATGGCTTACAAAGAAGAAGCACTGAAGTTTCACAAAGAAAAAAGAGGTAAATTAGAAGTAGCTGCAAAGGTTGAGGTTAACAACGCTCATGACCTTGCACTTGCCTACACACCAGGCGTTGCCGAGCCTTGCAAGCTTATTCACGAGGACGAAGAGCTTCAATACAAATACACTGCAAAAGGCAATCTTATCGCTGTAGTTACAGACGGTTCAGCCGTTCTTGGCCTTGGCAATATCGGGGCAAAGGCAGGTATGCCAGTTATGGAAGGAAAGTCCATACTATTCAAAAAGTTCGGCGGCGTTGACGCTTTCCCTATCATGCTTGATACACAAGACGTTGACGAGATCGTTAATACAGTTAAAAACATTGCTCCAGGATTTGGCGGCATTAACCTTGAAGATATCAGTGCGCCTAGATGCTTTGAGATAGAGAGAAAACTTGACGAGATGCTTGATATACCAGTATTTCATGACGATCAATATGGCACAGCCATCGTCGTAACAGCTGCTCTTATCAACGCATGCAAACTTATTAAAAAAGATTACGCTGACCTTAAAGTCGTTATCAATGGTAGTGGCGCTGCAGGCATTGCCATCGCCTATATGATGCTTAACCTAGGCGTTAAGAATATCTTAATTTGCGACTCAAAGGGCATTATCTATAGAGGAAATGAAAAGAATAACTGGATTAAGGCGGAAATCGCTGAAAAGACAAATCCAGATAACGAAGAAGGAACACTTAAGGACGCAATGGTAGGCGCCGACGTGTTCATAGGCGTTTCAGCTCCTGGCGTACTTACAAAAGACATGGTTAAGACTATGAACAAAGACGCGATAGTATTTGCTATGGCAAATCCAGTTCCAGAAATCTATCCAGACGAAGCAAAAGAAGCCGGCGCGAAGATAGTTGGAACAGGTAGAAGTGATTTTGCTAACCAAATCAACAACTCCCTAGCCTTCCCAGGTATATTCAGAGGAGCACTTGATAGACGCGCAAAGACAATCACATTCGATATGAAAGTCGCAGCTGCACACGCAATCGCAGACCTTGTATCAGACGAAGAACTAACAGTAGATCACATCATGCCAGATATGTTCGACGAAAGAGTTCCAAAAGCCGTTGCAAAAGCAGTTTACCACGCTTATCAAGATTAATGAGCTACGGATTTATAAAAAAATTAGATAAAGTAGATAAAGAAGTGATGCTGGGAGTGGACCTAGCATCACTTTCTATTACAGATGACTTCGAGGGAACTGGACTTAATAACCACTGCGCCTTCACTACAGCTACCAATATCATGAAGATGATGGGCTTTAGTGAAGTGAGTTTTGATGAAATTTATAAATATATAAAATCAGGTCCAGTACTATTTATGGAGCCGCGCGTAAAAAAGATCATAAAAAATAGAAAGACATCAGTTTTAGTAAAGCGACACTATTTCCCCAAGACCATGGACATGGTAAAGGCAATTGACCAAGGACATATAACAGCCATGCTATTAATAGAGTCAATAAAAAGCGCACATTGGGTGATAGTCACAGGCTACGCCATAAGCGTGGGTGAAATTTATCTAAAAGTCTTTACAAACTGGTACCACGAGGCCCGCTATTATAAAGTGAATAAGGGGAGCAAAGCCGTGATGAGCCTCGAATTTTTTATTTAGCCTTGACAAAAAATATATATAGGACTATAATAAAGGTACATCTAATACTTTGGGGTAAGGTGAAATTCCTTTTAACCGGCGGTAAAGCCCGCGAGCGTTTGCAGAACCTGTGAAATTCAGGTGCCGACTGTATAGTCAGGATGGAAAAAGATCTTAAAGGTTATTAGTTGAATAATCATTAAGGAGGGTGTTTTTTTTATGTCAAAAGCAAAAAAAATCACATTAATTGCAGCAGTTGCCGCCATGGCAATAGTTTTAACAGCGATAATTCGCTTCCCGATCACATCACTACCATTCTTAAAGTACGATCCAAAAGACGTAGTGTTAACAACAGCAGGCTTCATCTTTGGACCGCTAGTTGCAATAGTCGCAGCAGTTATCGAAGTTTTGGTTGAGATGATAACTTTCTCCGAGTCAGGACCTTGGGGCGCAGTGATGAACATCATCGCAACACTTTCATTCTCAGGTATAGCGAGTGCTATCTACCACAGGAACAGAACAACAAAGGGCGCGGTTTTGTCACTAGTTTGCGCAGTTTTATCGCTAACAGTAGTTATGTCGCTTTGGAACCTAGTTGTAACACCGATATACACAGGCTTCCCGAGAGCAGAAGTGGTAAAACTTATGCCAGTTATCATACCATTTAACTTGATCAAAGGCGGAGTCAACGCAGCACTGATCATACTGCTTTACAAGCCGATCAAAAAGGCACTAGCAGGCGCTGGACTTACAGAAGAAGTAAGCTCAGAAAAGAATGCTACTTGGACTACGATCAAGATGGTGAGCTTTGTAGTGCTACTTTGTTTAATTGCGTTGATTATATATATGAGAGGCGGCATTAAATAAATTTCACGTTAAATTTGCGATCTTGGCTAGTTTCGAATTGTTTTGTCGCTGCGGAGTGCGTTTAGCACACCTCACTCCAAAAAATTCTGTACAACGCCAATCTCATCAAATTTTCCAGTGAAATTAGTTAGTAAAGAAACATTGTTACTAAATCAAATTGCTCTGCAAAATTAGAAATATATAAATAAGTAAATGTTTATAATACAAAATGAATGAATAATAATCCCATAGAGTGAGTACGTAGATTAATGTGTACTCACTTTTTTTGCGTTTGATTTGCAAAAAAATTGTAAAAATGTGTTACAAACGTGTTACAAAAGCGCGCAAAGCTTGATTATTCTAGGGGGGGGGTGCTATAATGAAGGTAATTATGGAAGTCTATCCATATATCAAAATAAAGTGAAATTTATAAAAAAGGAAGTGCAATTATGAAAAAGAAATTATTTGCAATATTGCTTTGCTTAGTGATGATGCTTTCATCTGTGTCAATTTTAAGTGAAGTGAGCTTTGCAGAAGGAGAAAAATACGTTTTAAGCACGGATGGTGTACCTGATAAAAATTTTACAAGTGCTGAAGACCTTATTACGTATATGAATACGTCAGACAATTTTGAAGAAGCTAAATCATATACACTTACTCTAAATGATAATTTAGAAATACCTCTAGAAGGAAGTAATTTAAAGACTTTGAATCTAAATGGTAATATCACTATCGAGGGTAATAATCATAAAATCACAGGTATAGCTGGTGGCGAACAAGGCGACAGATTTATAAACATCATTGATGGTAATATAAATATTAAGAATTTAAACTTTGACGGCTCAGATATCTATGCAGGCATTTTATCCGATAATACAGCTGCAAATCATAAACCAAGTTTAAGTATAAGCGATTGTGATTTTACTAAAATGAAAAGTAAAGATGATAGTAAAAGTTCTGATTTTAAAGACCTTGGAGGATCTGCTATATCACTTGTTAACACAGCTATAGAAGCTAAGAGAGTTAATGTAAGCAATTCAGAAGCTAATTATTATGGTGGAGCGTTCTATATAGAAGCGACTAAAGAAGAATTATCTGCTGGACCATATTTATTACAAGAGTGTAATTTTAATAAATGTAATGCTAACATTGGAGGTGGAGCCTTAGCTTTTAGAGCAATGGAAGGCGATTTTATAGACAATAAAGAAGAGAGAGTAGAAGTTAAAGGCACATTATATCTTGAAGGATGCACTATAGATAATTGCTCTGGTAATGAAGGTGGAGCAATGCGTTTAGAAGGACCTATAAATGCGACTATAACAGATTATAGAGGTTTTGATAATAATTTTAACTCAATAGAGAAGCAATCAAAGATAAGTAACTGTAAGGGCGATGAAGCTGGAGCAATTTATTCACAAGTCAGTACAGTAAGTATATTAA
>NZ_CAKPYL010000008.1 GCF_934202865.1 uncultured Fenollaria sp.
ATACGACGTACTTTTTGTTACTAATTTAAATCCTTATAATATGCCAAATTATATTAAATCTCAAAATCTTATTGCAGGTACTGGTGATTATACATTTGTGTTTTATCAAATACTCATGGCAGTTTTAGCAGTAGCATTTATGCTAGGGGCAAAAACTGTTATGGAAAAAAGAGATATAGCTTAGATACAGAAGGTGCTTCCCCTTAGCACCTTCTATTACTATGTTTAATGGAAGTGAAAAGATGAAATTTTTAAGAAACAATTATATCTAAAAATTGCAACAATAACTTAGCCACCCAGACATCATACAAAAATGTAGATAAGATATACTATATAGAAGACGGAAAGATTATAGAGTCTGGTAAGCATATTGATCTTATGAATAAAAAAGGTGCATACTATAAACTTTATAATGTAAGCTCAGAGCAAAGCGAGCAGTGATGACATTTGAGATAAGATAAAGAAGACCTTAAGAGTTAACTCCTAAGGTCTTTTACTATGCCTATAAAAATAATTATCTATATATGAACCAAACGAGGATGTATCCGACTAAGACTGCTGTCAATGTGAATGGCACGCTCATCTTCATAAAGTCTTTGTTCTCAACAGTGTAGCCCGCTTCCTTAAGTATGCCAAGTGAAGCGATGTTTGCTGAGGCGCCTATTGGCGTGATGTTTCCACCAAGTGTCGCGCCGCTAAGTAGTCCGAAGTAAAATACTGTCATGTCGAATGGCACATGCGTTGATATTACAGAAAGAACTGGAAGCATTGTTGCGACATAAGGGATGTTGTCAACAAAGGCACTGATCAAGACGCTGCCCCAAACAAGTGCTGTGTATAATAAGAACGGCTTATCCGCTAGCTTAATGAATAGCTTTGCGATTTCATCGATAACTCCAGCATTTTCAATACCGGATATGATTATGAATAGCCCTGCTAGTAAGCCAAGTGTGTTGAAGTCTATTTCGCTTGCAACTGTTTTGATTATGGATGAGTCTTTATGTCTTATCAAGTGGTAGATTACACCGAAGATAGCTACGCATACGCAGATAAGTCCGTTTAGTATATCTATCTTTTGATCTTGCGGAATAAATGATGCAAAGATCAATAAAACTATCATAAGTATAACTAAGTAAGTTGGCATCATGTCTTTAACCTTTGTTACTTCAATCGCATCGACTTTACCTCTCATATCTTTTGTTTGAATGTAAATAACTGCTGTAGCAATTAGTGCCGAGATTTGAACTATCCAGAACATACCCATGTGTCCATTATATACGAAGAAGTCGAAGAAAGTCATGTTTAGTGCACTTCCTAGAAGTATCGAAGATGTATCGCCTACCAAAGTTGCCGCACCTTGTAAATTTGACGATATAGAGATCGCTATAATCATCTTTACTGGTGATATATTAAGTTTTTTCGCTAAACTCATGGCAACGGGTGCAATCATAAGTACTGTTGCAACGTTATCAATAAAGGCTGAGACGAAGCCGGCAAACATTGATAAGAAAAGTATGATGAGTCTTATGTCCTTAACCTTGTTTATGATAAGGTCCGCAAGCCTAGTTGGCATCAAGCTTTCTGAGAAAAGTGAGACAAGCATCATCGTTCCACCTATCATCAAAAGTACGTTAAAGTCTATAGCGCCCCAAACTGTATTTAAAGGAACTATGTTTAAAATTATAAAAACAAGCGCACTTATGCCGACAACTAGTGGTCTATGATTAACGAATTTAATCATAAATATGTAAGTTATAACGAAAAGTGCAGCTGCGAGTATGAGTCTGTCCATGTAATCCTCCTTTGTAATATCTATTACTAACCATATAATTATATATATAATAAGAAAAAATGTCAAGATGAGAGAAGCAAAATATTGATTTTTTCGCGGATTTGCTGTATTATGTTTATAGGTGAAATTATGTTAGAAGAATTAAATTACGAAGATATTGAAAATTTAGATAATATCGTTTTGGTCGATGTGAGGAGCGAGGGCGAGTACAAAAACGCTCACATACCAGGCGCCATCAATATTCCCATACTTAATGATGATGAGAGGAGCGAAGTAGGCACCTTGTATGACAGAGTATCATACGATTTAGCTAAGATAAAGGCGGTCGAATACGCGTCGAAAAAACTTCCTGAGCTTTATCAAAAATACTTGGAGCTAGAAAAGACTTGCGATGAGATCGTAATCTATTGCGATAGAGGCGGCTATAGATCGACTGTGCTTGAGAGGACTTTTCGTGCGCTGGGCATGCACATCTCAAAGCTAAGTGGCGGCTACAAGGCTTACAGGCGCTATGTGATGGAAAAGCTCGATGAATACTTTGAGAGGATCAAGGTCCTTACTTTTTATGGACTCACTGGCACACACAAGACTTATATAATAAGAAGACTTGAGGAAGATGGTATAAAGGTTTTAGATTTAGAGAAGTATGCGAACCACAGGGGATCCATCTTTGGCTCAGTCGGCCTAAAGGAAAAGGTCTCACAAAAGATGTTTGACTCATACATATATGAAGCGATAAAGGATGATCCAGATGCCATTTACATCACAGAGGGTGAATCGAGAAGGATAGGTGACATCGTTCTTCATGAAAAACTATATAAAAAGATGCTTGACTCAGACAAAATACTTATCGAAGCGTCTCTAGATGAGAGAGCAAAAAATATTTGTGAGGACTATTTGCCAAGTGAAAATAAAGAGGAAATCATAAAGACTTTCGAAGAGTTCAAAAAGTTCATTAGCAAGGAAAGGTATGAGAAGTACACAGACATGCTTATGGAGGGGGAATACCTTGATCTCATCAAGGACATGATGAAGAGCTACTACGATCCCAAGTATTCATTTAAGAAATATGATTACATCAAGGTATTTACAGACGCGGGCTACGACGATATTAAAGAATTTGTAAAAAAGTACTTGACAGATTAATCTAGTTATGCTAAACTATAGACGTAGTATTAAATACTAAGTGGAGGCAGTATGAGAGATAATATATTGACTGGCCTTAAAGAGCTAAAGCTTCCTAGGTACAAGGACTTACCCGACTTTGGCATTTATTCAGAGCAGCTAGTCGAGATAGTTAACAAAGCACTGGAAGCGATGTTTGATAAGGACAATAAATTAACGAAGTCCATGGTCAACAACTACGTCAAGCACAAAATTATGCCGAGCCCAATCAAGAAACGCTACTTTCGTAATCATATCGTTTATTGCATAGTGATTACGGTTTTTAAGAACAATCTAAGTATAGCCGAGATTGATGGCGGCATATTGCATGAGCTTAAGAAGAGCTCCATCGAAGAGTCGTATAATTACTTTTGCGACAAGATTGAGAGCGTTATGAGACTTATCATAGATATTTTGGATAAGCAAGAGAGCCCTGATACGAAGATGACGGCGACTATTGACGTGGACCTAGACAAGAGAAATGGCTTGACGCTTGCCATAGTGAGTGTTTGCACGAAAGTTATTACGCAAAAACTATTAGAATACGAGCTATTAAACGCTAAGGAGGACATATGAGTAAAGTAGGAATAATTATAGACACAGCCTGCGATCTACCTAAAGAAGCATATGAAGAATTAAATGTGGCGATGCTACCTTTGTGGGTACACTTCTCAGATAAATCGTATAGAGACCAAGTTGACATAGAAAAGGACGAGTTCTACAGACTTCTTGACAAGGAGTTTCCTAAGACAAGTACACCATCACCAATGGAGATAAAGGAGATAATCGACAAAGAGTTTGCATCTGGCGCTGATGAAGTCATAATCATCACGCTATCGTCAAGGCTTAGCGGGGCAAATAACTTAGCAAATCTTGTGGCAATGGACTACGACGGCAAAGTAAAAGTTTTTGACACAAAGAACATAGCCATCGGCTCAGGTTTTTATGCCTATAGAGCAGCTAGGCTGAGAGATGAAGGCCATAGTGCAGATGAAATCATTAAGATTTTGGAAGATGATAGAGCCAAGATGAAGTCAAGGACATACTTCGTTATTCCAGAACTTACAAACCTTATCAATGGCGGAAGGATAGGCAAGGTTAAAGGCGTTATCGGACAGCTACTACACATCAAACCTATCATAACATGTGACGCAGATGGCGTTTATTACGATACTGACAAGGTGAGAGGCTTTGCAAAGGCACAAAGAAGACTAGTAGACAAAATAAAAGATGAGTTAAAGGACACAAAGGACTACTACTTATCAATCTGCCACGGAGCAAATCCGGAAGCACTCGAAGCTGTTAAAGATGCACTTAAAGACGAAGTGGCAAGAGCCAAGATATATGTTGAAGAGCAAATTGCACCGACACTAGCAGTACACACTGGCAGAGGCCTTGTCGGCGTTGCATATTATAAATTATAGATGAAAGGCTTAGGAGATTTACCTAAGCTTTTTTTGTTACTATTTTGTAAGATTTAAGTACTTGTAAATTGCTTTGATAAGTGATATTATATAGTTAACGATATATCAGACGAAAGCACAAGGAAGGTGGTTTTATGAAAGAAAATAAAAGAAAGATAATTTTTGTATCATATCTATTAGTACTAAGCTTATTATTTATCAGCGCATGCACAGATAAAATTGCTTCGAATAATATTGCCTCTAAATTTCCAAAAGACGAAGAAGGCTATCCAGAACAAAATTATGCAATGATCGATGGCAAAGTTTATGAGGTAGAAAAGAAAGAGGATATGTATGGAAAAGAGGAAAGCGATACTCCAGATGTCACGACCATAGACATAGACACAAATAAAGATGAGGTAGAAGTAGTCTTGCCAGCAGGAAATTGCTTTGACGAGTGGGTTATATCACCAAAGAACGATGTAGCCGAAAAAACCTTAGTGGAATTTAAAGTTAAGGGCGAGTTAAGAGATGGAGGCCCATCGACTTGTGTAGACGTATATAAAGTTAAACTTAATGGTGATGAGACCATAGAGTTTAAAAATGTAAACGTTACGAATGAAGAAGAGTATGAGGCCAAAAAAGCTTACACTGTATTGAGAATCATCAAGATAAAAAAAGAAAAGTAAATAAGGAGGAATTATAATGAGTAAAAGTAAAAAAATAATATATGCCATATTAATTATTGTAATAATTTTTGCAGCATATAAATTGATTAACAATAAAAATACAAATAATGAAGAGGTTTTATATCCAGCTATTAATGATGAACTAATTAGTGAATTGGAAGATGGAAAGAAACCATATCTATTTGACAGTGAAGGTGTTCTTAATGAATATCTAGCTAAAACATATCCAGATAGCAAGTTTGAGATAAAAGATAAAAAAGACAGTGGCAGTACCATTATCTATGATATAAGCTTAGTTGATAAGGATAAAGACCTTGAATTAAGTTTGAAGCAAAAGGAAATTGAACTTAATAAAGAAAAGTTAAATATATGGGTTGTTACAGATAGTAAAGAAATAACAAATAAGTAAATAGATGATATATAAGGGCTTAGTGATTAAGTCCTTATATTTTTGCAAAAATATTTCCATAATGATTGAAAAATGTTTTTCTAAGTGATATAATTAGAATGTAATTTTTAAGGAGGATGACGACATGGAAAAGTTAGAACAAGTATATGAAGGCAAGGCAAAGAAGGTCTTCAAGACTGATGACCCTAAGAAATTTATCTTGTCTTACAAGGACGATGCTACTGCATTTAACGGCAAGAAGAAAGGCACTATAGTTGGCAAAGGTGTTGTCAACAACAAGATGAGTAACTTCTTCTTCCAAAAGCTTGAAAAAGAAGGCATTCCAACTATATATCTAGAAGAATTAAACGACAGAGAAACTTTGGTTAAGGCTGTTGAGATAGTTCCATTAGAAGTTATAGTTAGAAACGTAACTGCAGGCAGCTTCTCTAAGAGGATGGGTGTTGAAGAAGGTAAGGAATTACTTCACCCAATAGTTGAGTTCTCATACAAGTCAGATCCACTTGACGACCCATTCATTAACGATGATTATGCTACAGCACTTGGTCTTGCTACTAAAGAAGAAGTAGAAACTATTAAGGACTACGCAAGAAAGGTAAATGACTACCTTTGCAAGCACTTTAAATCTGTTGGCATAAGACTTGTTGACTTCAAGCTTGAATTTGGTAGATATGACGGCAAGATCATCTTAGCTGACGAAATCAGTCCAGACACTATGAGACTTTGGGACTACGAAACTAACGAAAAGCTTGATAAAGACAGGTTCAGACGTGACCTTGGTAATGTTGAAGATGCATACCACGAAGTCATGAGAAGACTTGGACTAGAATAATGTTTGATAAAATACATGAAGAGTGCGGCGTTTTCGGAGCTTATTCACTTAAACACGAAGACGTCTCAACTCTGATTTACTACGGATTGTTCGCTTTACAGCACAGAGGACAAGAATCTTGCGGTATTGCTGTAACAGATACCAAAATGAGCCAAAATATCCAGGTTTATAAAAACATGGGTCTAGTTAATGATGTTTTTAATAAAGATAATTTAGCTAAACTTAATGGCAATCTTGGTGTTGGACATGTTAGGTACTCAACTTCAGGCAATTCTACTGTTTCTAACGCACAGCCACTAGTTATAAACTACTGGAAGGGCACTCTAGCCATCGCTCACAACGGCAACATTGTCAATCAAAAGGCGCTTAAGGAAGAACTTTCACAAACAGGAGCCATCTTCCAAACTACTTCTGACTCTGAAATCATTCCTTATCTTATAGCAAGAGCGAGACTTGAGTCAAAATCGGTTGAAGAAGCAGTTGTTAAGGCTATGCCAAAGATAGTTGGTGCTTATTCACTAGCTATAGCAAGTCCTAAAAAGTTAATAGCAGCGAGAGATCCTAACGGTTTCCATCCGCTTTGTATAGGTCAAAAAGGAGATACATACTTTGTATCGAGCGAATCATGTGCACTTGATGCAGTTGGAGCAAAGTTTATAAGAGATGTTGAACCGGGTGAAGTCGTTATAGTTACTGAAGAAGGAGTTAAATCCGTATATAAATATGAAGCGAAAAAATCCACTTGCATATTTGAATACATTTACTTCGCAAGACCTGACTCAGCCATTGACGGCATAAGCGTTTACGAAGCAAGATTAAATGCGGGTAGGATGCTTCACAAGAGATATCCAGTCGATGCAGACGTAGTCGTTGGCGTTCCAGACTCAGGTACACCAGCAGCATACGGCTATGCACAAGCAGCTAATATACCATTCTCCATAGCTTTCATCAAGAATAATTATGTTGGCAGAACATTTATCAAGCCTAGTCAAGATCAAAGATCACAAGGCGTTTCTATCAAGCTAAATATTCTTAAAGATGAGGTTAAAGATAAAAAGATAGTTTTGGTCGATGACTCCATCGTTAGAGGAACGACTATGAAAAATATTGTAAAGCAGCTTAAGGAGCTTGGTGCAAAGGAAGTTCATGTTAGAATATCCTCGCCACCATTCTTATATCCATGCTTCTACGGTACTGATGTGCCGACAAATAAGGAGCTAATCGCGTTTAAGTACACTCAAGACGAAATCAGGGACTACATTGGCTGTGATTCGCTTGGTTACTTAAAGGTAGAGGACCTTAAGGAGCTTGTTGAAGGACGCTGTGACTATTGCAATGCCTGCTTTACAGGTAATTATCCAACAGAGGTGGAAGATGGACAAATATAATAAATATATATCGCCGTTCTCAGAAAGATACTCTTCTAAAGAGATGCAGTATATATTTTCAGAAGAATTTAAATTTAAAACATGGAGAAAGATGTGGATAGCCCTTGCAGAAGCAGAAAAAGAGATGGGTCTAGACATATCTGATGAAGCCATCGAAGAGATGAAGGCTAATAAGGACAATCTTAACATCGAAGTCGCTAAAGAGAGAGAAAAGCTTGTGCGTCACGATGTTATGAGCCATGTATACGCCTATGGACTTCAAGCACCAAAGGCAAAGGCGATCATTCACTTAGGAGCAACTAGCTGCTATGTTGGTGATAACACTGATCTTATCACTATGCACGAGGCTCTTAAGCTTATCAGAAAAAAAGTTCTTACTGTTATGAAAAATCTTAGGAACTTTGCCATGAAGTACAAGGACCTTGACACACTTGGCTACACTCACTACCAAGCAGCTCAACCAACAACTGTTGGCAAGAGAGCCTGTCTATGGCTTCAAGATCTTTACATGGACCTAGAAGAGCTTGATAGATTACTAGAAGACTACAAATTACTTGGCTCAAAGGGAACTACAGGCACACAAGCCTCTTTCATGGAACTTTTTGACAACGACGAAGAAAAAGTAAAGAAAGTTGATGAACTTATAGTGAAAAAACTTGGTTTTGACAAAGTTTTAACTATAAGCGGACAAACATATACAAGGAAAATAGATGCCAAGATACTTAATGTACTTAGCTTAATCGCTCAAAGTGCATACAAGTTCTCAGGCGACTTAAGATTATTAGCAAATTTAAAGGAAATAGAAGAGCCACTAGAAAAAAATCAAATCGGTTCATCTGCCATGCCATATAAGAGAAATCCTATGCGTGCAGAAAGAATCGCATCCATTTCACGCTACATCATAGTAAACTCACTTAATCCGCAAATAACAGCCGCAACACAATGGTTTGAAAGAACACTTGATGACTCGGCTAATAAGAGGATAGCTGTGAGCGAGGCTTTCCTAGCGCTTGATGGCGTGCTTGATATATACATCAACGTTAGCGATGGACTTATAGTTTATGAAAATGTTATCAAAAAGCACTTAAACGAAGAGCTTCCATTTATGATAACAGAAAATATCCTTATGGAGTGCGTTAAACGCGGTGGCGACAGACAAGCCCTTCATGACAAGATCAGAGTGCATTCAAGAGAAGCACAAAAGAGGATCAAAGAAGAGGGCAAGGACAATAATTTATTAAAGCTAATTTCTGAAGACAAAGACTTTAACTTGACTATGGAAGACATAGAAGAGATAAAGGCTGTTTCAAAGATTAGTGGTAGAGCATCTTCACAAGTTGAAGAATTCGTAAGTGAAACCATTGATCCGATACTTGAAAAGAACAGGGACAGCATCGGTATCAAAGTTGAACTCAATGTTTAGGAGGTATATATGATTACAGCTATAGTAGGAGCTAACTGGGGCGACGAAGGCAAGGGTAAAGTAACTGATATGCTAGCATGTAATGCAGATTATGTCGTTAGATTTCAAGGTGGAGCCAACGCTGGCCACACTATTATCAATAATTATGGTAGATTTGCACTTCATCTATTGCCATCAGGGGTATTTAATGAAAATACTGTCAATATACTTGCCAATGGCGTTGCACTAAACATACCATTCTTCATAAATGAATTAAAATCAATAGTGGACGCAGGCGTTAAAGAGCCGAAAGTTTATGTATCTGATAGAGCACAAATAGTTATGCCATATCATATAGATTTTGATAAGTACGAAGAAGAAAGACTTAGCAAGGCATCATTTGGCTCGACTAAATCAGGTATTGCATATATATTTGCAGATAAATATCAAAAGATAGGCTTCGAAGTGAACGAGCTTTATGACGAAGAATATCTTTCTGAAAAACTTGATTTGATACTACCAATCAAAAACGCTATACTTAAGGAGCTTTATCATAAAGAGCCAATTAAGAAGGAAGATGTTTTAAAGATACTTCTTGAATATGGCAAAATGATTAAGCCTTATGTTAAGAACACATCCAAGATGCTTAGAAAAGCTATCAAAGATGGCAAGAAGATCTTGTTCGAAGGTCAATTAGGTACACTTAAAGATACTGATCACGGCATCTACCCAATGGTAACAAGCTCATCAACACTAGCTGGCTACGCATCCATAGGAGCTGGAGTGCCACCGTATGAAATTAAAAACATCATCGCAGTAACAAAGGCATATTCATCAGCAGTAGGCGCAGGCGAGTTCGTCAGCGAAATTTTTGATGAAGAAGCAAATGAGCTTAGAACTCATGGCGGCGACAAAGGCGAGTTCGGCGCAACAACAGGCAGACCAAGAAGAGTTGGCTGGTTTGACGTAGTTGCAACAAAGTACGGCATAGAAATGCAAGGCGCAACAGACATCGCCTTCATGGTTATAGACGCGCTTAGCTACCTAGACGAGATACCAGTTTGCGTTAGCTACGACATAGACGGCGAGATTACAGATGAATTTCCTAACACATCCAAACTTAAAAAAGCAAAACCAGTTTTAGAAAGACTAAATGGCTGGAAATGCGATATAAGAGGCATAACTAAGTACGAAGAGCTTCCAAAAGAAGCAAGAGACTACATCGAGTTCATCGAAGAAAAACTTGGCAAAAAATTCAAATACATTTCGACAGGACCAAAGAGAGAAGAAATGATAATAAGATAAAGATTAACTACGCTTGTGTATATGAGCGTAGTTTTTTGTTGCAAATGGGGGGGGGTACTTGTGATATAATAAAGAAGTAGGTAATTATAGTTTTTAAGGAGCATGACGATGGAAGATAAAATGTTGATAGCAAAAGATGTGTGCAAAAAATATGCACACTCAAAAACTTATGCCAATAAAAATATTGACATAAGCATAAACACGGGAGAGATCAAAGGACTATTTGGACCAAACGGGGCGGGCAAAACCACTTTTGTTAGACAAGTTTGTGGTCTTTTAAAACCAGATTCAGGATACATAGAGATAGACGGAGTAGATATAGCGAAATATAAAAATTACATACCAAGCAAAGTCTCTTACTTAGGTCAAATAGCGTACACGCATAGAGCTTTAAAAGTTATAGAGTTTATACAATTTACAGGAGTATATAGAGGGATAGACGCAAAAGAGTCTAAAAGACAAGCACTTGAATTGCTTGAATACTTTGGCATGAATTATTTACAAGATAAACTTATTGGCTCGATTAGTGGTGGCGAGACAAGACTTGTTGCTTTTATGGCAGCCATTATAGGATACAATCCATTTGTTGTACTTGATGAGCCAACAAATGATGTCGATCCAGAAAAAAGAATATTGCTTTGGCAATTAGTTAAAAAACTTAAAGAAGAAAGAGGCATATCATTTTTATTAGTAACACATAATATACAAGAAGCCTCAGACGTAGTCGATGAAGTAGCCATCATGTACGGCGGTCAAATAATTAAGCAAGGCAGACCTTATGAATTAGCTGAGGCTTTAAAAATAGATACAAAAGTAGATTTCGTTGTACCATATCATACTAAAATTGATGATGAGTTGATAAGCCGTCTAAAAATTATTAAAATTGATGATGAACATTTAAGAATAAATGTTAGTAAAGATAAAGTCAATACTATTTTAAACGAGCTTTACTCAAGCAGCCTAGGCTCATCAATTAGTTCTATAAAGATACTTCCTCCGTCATTAGAGGATATCTACATGATCAACATAAAGGAGAATAAGTAATGGAAATCAATAAATCAAGTCAAAATAAATCTGGCATCAAAGATTATTTAACAAAACAATTTTATCTAATAAAGTCAGAGCTATTAACATTAAGATTAAGCTGGAAATGGTCGCTACTAATAGTTTTGGTATCGCCAATAAGTGTATTGATTTTTCTTTATTTATTAGTTGGTATGAAAAATCCTGAGTATATGAACTATGTCATATCAGGTAACATCATCATGTCGCTAGTTACAGGTACTATGCTAACTTTAGGTCAAGAACTTGGCGTACTTAAGCAAATTAGAGGCTTTGACTATTACGCATCGCTACCAATTAAGAAAATACAGTTAATAACAGCCTATTTAATAAGAGCAACTATATTAACACTACCATCAATAATAGTCTTGATATTCTTAGGAAGAATTATTTTTGATGTTCAAATTAATATTAATTTTACTATGTTTTTAATAATATTCTTATCTGGACTATCTTTATCTGGTTTAGGAGCCTTTATTGGAGTATATAGTGCTAACATGGAGCAATCAAGCACAGTCACACAAATAATACAACCACTAATTGTTTATTGCGCACCTGTATTTATACCCTTTGAGAGCATGCCAAAAATTATGCAATACATTTCATATTTAGTACCAACAACGTATGTTTCAAATGCTTTGAGAAAGAGCTTTGTCGGAGAATTTGATGTGATTAGTATATTAGTATTACTTTTATTTTCAATTATTTCAGTGTATTTAGTTGAATATAAAATCGATTGGAGACAAAAATCGTAAGTATATAAGATAAAGATCAACTACGCTTGTGTATATGAGCGTAGTTTTTTTGTAAAACGTTCATACTTATGATATAATAAATTTATAATCTAAATACGGAGGGCTTAATATGGAATTAAAAAAATCGAAAAAAGAAATGTTAAAGCTTGTTAACATACCTAGCTTTATCTTGCTACTTGCACTTTGCTTATTATCAGCAATATTATTTGTTATTGCACCTATCACATTAAACAAGGTTATTGAAAATGTTGGTAGGATTGGTGTATACGATATATTTAAAGTTATATTGATACTAGCACTTGGATACATAGTTGATTTTATCTCTGTTTTTACAAAGAATCAACTTATACAAGATTATCATACAAAAGGCGCTTGCCTTATATATAGCGATATCTTTAAGTTAGATTATGATAAATACATAAATGAAGGACCAACAGCACTTCGCGAGCTTGCTTACAATGCAGTTGAGGCATATGCTAGTTTTTATTTTGATGTCATACCTAGCCTTCTTGTTAATATAGTAACAATAGTCGTAACGATAGCAGTTGCTTGGTCTTTTAATTACGTTGCAGCTCTCTTCATGTTAGCAATCATCCCAATTCACTACTTTGGTTTTAAGGCACTTAATAAAAAACTTGCGAAGCTCTCAATTAATTTACAAAATACAAGTAGTGAATCATTCAAAAATATTAATTCGCTTATATCACAAGTTGATTTTATTAAGCAAAACGCTGAGAATGAAAATCTATTGCCATCCATAGAAAAAAATATTAACAAATCAGAAGGCGTTAGAAAGAAAGTTAACTACGTCGCCAATGGCGTGTCTGGTTTACTTATTGGTTTAAACCAAATTATACAAAGCTTGGTTATCATATTCTTAGCCGCTCTTGCACTTAATGATAAGAATAATTTTGGATCAGTAATATTTGTAATGCTTGTATTTCCATACTTTTCTAATGCTATCAGAGGTTTATCATTTACAAATTTAGGTTTTGCCGACGTAAAAGCTGCTGACAATTTTTTAAAGACGCTTATAGATTTTAAATCAAAAGATGGTACGAAGCCTATGCCAGAAAAAATTGAAAGCATAAAATTTGACATTGACAAGGTCAATATACTTGATAAAAACTTACTAAACAATGTAAAGATGGAGTTTAAAAAAGGCGATATAGTCGGCGTTATGGGTGAGAGTGGTACTGGTAAGAGCACTCTATTAAAACTTATACCAAAGTTTAGAGAAACAGATGGTATATTTATAAATGATATTCCTATAAGTGAGATAAAAAATAAAGATTACTTAAGAAAAGTTTCTTACTACTCGCAAAACACACCAATTATTACAGATACTTTATATAATAATTTAAATTTTGGACGCAAAAAAGTTTCTAAAGCAATATATGAAGCGATGCCGTTCTTAGCTAAGTTTACAAATCTTGATGAGATGATAGTTGAGAATGGAGCAAATTTATCAGGAGGAGACAAACAAAGGATAGCTCTTTCTAGATATTTTACAGAAGATGCTGACATAGTTATACTTGATGAGCCGACATCGTCTTTAGATAAAGAGACTGAAGAAGAGCTTATGAAGGAGATACTAAAAGATACTAAGGATAAGATAGTGTTTATCATAAGTCATAACAAAGAAATTATGAAGTATTGTTCACATCTCGTTGAAATAAAGAATAAAACAGCTCAAATAAGATAAAGATTAACTACGCTTGTGTATAAGAGCGTAGTTTTTTGTAAAAAATTGCTTTTGTGATATAATAAATAAAAGGAGATGTTATTATGAGGAAGAAAATATATTTATTTGCCTTAGTGCTTTGCTTAGTAATGAGTTTTGGCTGCACAAATACAAAGAAAGACAGCGAAAATGATACTCAAACTAAGAATGAAACGACAGAAGAGTCAAGGATAATCGAGTTAGAAGAAGAAAATAAAAAGCTTAAGGATAATCTCGCGAGCTTTGCACTTTCACTTGAAGAAAATGAAGAGATAATTAAGTTTTATAGAAGCACATTTTCTAATATGAGCAAAAGAGATGATGAGGACTTAAAAAACAAAGTTAATGCAGATGTGCTTACACCAATGTTTTCATTTGGAAATAAATTGCTAAATGAAGAAGAAGCTATATCTATAAGTAGTCTCGATGATAAATCATTGACAATACACTTTACATATAAGAACTTGCCAATAACTTTAAGACATGAGTATCAATTAGCATTTCAAGACGAGATAATGAAGATAGATCCAGAAAAAATGCTTGAGATTAAAACTACTCATGATTATAGTATCGAGAATAATAATTCTTATGGACTAAATGATGCAGCGATCACAATAAAAGACTTGGAACTAGGTGACACAATTAGCATAGTGCTTAGCGATGAACTTGCTAAGCTATGTGATTATAAGAGCGGCAGCATAACCATAAACATAGTTGAATAAATATAAATTAAGCGAGGCGCTTGTCTCGCTTTTTACATATCTATAAAGAAATCTTATAATAATATACACTTTTTTATAAAAAAATCAATATTTGTGATTTAAATCACATATTTAATATAAAATGACCTGTATAATTTAAACACAATATAATTCATCCAGAGAGGCGGAGGGACTGGCCCTATGAAGCCCGGCAACCTGTTTAATCAAGGTGCTAATTCCAGCGGTTATACCGAAAGATGACGATTTTTTCACGATACTCTTTATCTTTTGGTAAAGAGTTTTTTTATTGGATTTATCCAAGGAAGGAGGAGCTTATGATAGAAGCAAAAAATTTAATTAAGACTTACAAGGTAGATGGCAAAGAATTTAATGCTGTTGATGGTGTAAGCTTTAAAGCAGAAAAGAAAGACATCTTGGCCATCATAGGTTTATCTGGTGCAGGTAAGTCTACTTTAGTCAGACTACTCAATAGACTTGAGGAAGCTGACAGTGGCGAAGTAATCATAGATGGAGTGAACATCTTTAACTTAAAGCAAAAAGAGCTCTTAGCTTTAAGAAAAAGAATCGCTTTTATCTTTCAAACTTTTAATCTATTCAGTCAATACACAGTTCTAGACAATGTGATTTTTCCTTTAAACTTAAATGGCTTTAAGGGAGATAAAAAGGCTGAAGCAAGAAAGTTTCTAGATTACGTTGGCCTACTTAATAAAGAGAAGGCATATCCAAGTGAATTATCTGGCGGACAAAGACAAAGAGTCGCCATAGCAAGAGCCCTTGTATCTAAGCCTGAGATCATACTCTCAGACGAAGCAACGAGCGCACTTGACCCAGAAAGCACTAGGATGGTCATAGATTTATATAAAAGAGCAAGAGATGACTTTGATACGACTACCATAATGATAACGCATCAAATGGAAGCGGCAAAGGATGCTTCAAACAAAATTGCTCTTATGGAAAATGGAAGAATTATAGAGAAAAACACTACTACAGAGCTTTTCAAAAACCCAAAGACAAAGCTTGCACAAAGCTTTATCAAAAAGGCGGCTCCTGATACAGAGCTTGACTACAGCGCTTTCACTGGCAAATTGATTAGACTTTCATACTCGAAGGACACAGTTAAGACGCCTGTATTAAGTAACGCGATGAAGAACTTTAACGTTGACATCAACATCATTGACGGAAACATCAGTAACGTTTTAGATGAAGAGCTTGGCTACATGGTCGTTGAGCTTCGAGGCTCAGACGAAGAGACACAAAAGGTTATCAAGTATCTAAAAGATAATTGTGCAGAGGTATCGGAGGTGATAGCATGAGATTCAAGGAGATAATGGACATAGTTTTACCAGCACTTCCTGAAACTATAATCATGATTATAGTGCCGGCACTCATCGCTCTAATCATCGGACTTCCATGGGGTATATTGACTTATGTGACTAGACCAAATGGTTTAAGAGAAAATAAATTTGTATACACAATAACTAATGGCATCATAAACATATTTAGAAGCATGCCGGCCATCATACTAATCATAGTTCTAGCGCCATTATCAAGATTTATTATTGGCAAGGCAATAGGAACTGAGGCAGCTTTAGTGCCACTAACATTTGCAGCGGCACCCTTCATAGCAAGATTATATGAAGGCTACTTCCTAGAAGTAGATGCAGGTGTCATAGAAGCAGCTAAATCAATGGGTGCAAGCAATTTTGAAATAGTCAAAGTATTATTAAAAGAGACAGTGCCAGCGGCTATACTTGGCGTAACAACTACCATAATCAACTTAGTTGGCTACTCAGCTATGGCTGGAGCACTTGGCGGAGGCGGTCTTGGCGATATCGCAATCAGATACGGCTACCAAAGAAATCAACTTGACATACTTTGGATTTCAGTCGCACTCATAGTTATAATCGTACAAATAGTACAATTCACAGGAAACACTATATACAAAAAAGTAAACAAAAAATAAATTTATAAAATTAAGGAGAGAATAAAATGAAAAAAATATTTACATTACTATTAGCATTAACACTATTAACAAGCCTTGTAGCTTGCAATAACTCTACAGGAAATACAAATAAAAAAGCAACAGAAGAAATCACAGGAACAAGTTCTGAAACAAAGGCGGATACAGAAACAAAGACAGATGAAGACAACAAGATTATCATAGGTGTATCACCAGTACCTCACGCAGAAATAACTGAAGCACTTAAAGATGAGTTTGCAAAGGAAGGCCTAGATGTTGAAGTAAAAGTATTTGATGACTACGTTCAACCAAATCTAGCACTTGACCAAGGCGACATCGATGCAAACTTCTTCCAACACATACCATATCTAGAAAATTTTGCTAAAGAAAGAGGACTTAGCTTAGAAAATCTTGGCTCAGTACACATCGAACCAATGGGATTATACTCAGACAAGATAAAATCACTTGATGAATTAAAGGACGGAGACGAAGTACTTATTCCAAGCGATCCATCAAACGGACGTAGAGCTTTACTATTACTTGAAAAGAATGGTTTAATCAAACTTAAAGATGATACTAAAGAAGATATAACTGAAAAAGATATTGATCAAAACACAAAGAACTTAAAATTTACTCCAATTGAAGCAGCAAATATACCAAACGTTTATAAAGATGCAGCACTTGCAGCTATAAACACAAACTTCGCGCTTGGCGCAGGACTTAACCCATCAGCTGACGCTTTAGCACTTGAAGATAAGGACAGTCCTTACGCAAACATCATTGCGGTTAGAAAAGGTGACGAAACTAAAGATAAGTTCCAAAAGCTTATCAAAGTATTCCAATCAGATGCTTGCAAGAAGTTTATTGAAGACACTTACAAGGGAGAAATCTACCCTGCTTTTTAATATATTTAATAACGAGATAAGTGATGGCTACGGCTATCACTTTTCTTTTGTAAAAATTTTATATTTTTTCATAAATATATGTTATAATTAATATAGATGTTTATGCGCGAAAAAGATTTGCGCACGAGTAATATTATAAATGCTTTTTTGAAAGGAAGATATTATGTGTGGTATAGTTGGATACTATGGCAAGAATGATGCAATAAAGTACGCAATCAAAGGCCTTTATAGCCTTGAGTACAGGGGCTATGACTCCTCTGGCATTGCCTACATTAAAGATAATGATTTAAAGATATATAAAAGAGTTGGCAGGATAAAGGAGCTTGATAAGGCTTGTCCAAAGGAAGCTGCTGATATAGCCATCGCTCATACGAGATGGGCAACACATGGCGGTGTGACTGAAACAAACGCACACCCGCACCTTGATACGAAGGGTGATTACGCCATAGTTCATAACGGCGTCATAGAAAATTATCTTGAGCTAAAGAAATCCATGCCAGATTTTACTCCAAAGGGCGAGACTGACACAGAAGTTCTTATCGAGTACATCGCAAGGAATATGAAGGAAAACAATGTAGATAGCTTTATGAAGGCACTTGAAGATGTCAAAGGCAGTTACGCGATTTTAGTTTTGGATAAAAAGACAAAAAATTTATATTTTGCAAAAAAAGGCTGCCCTCTACTAATGAGCGTTAAGAATGATGAATATCTATTTGCAAGCGATATCTCGGCTGCCATCGACCTAAGTAATGAAATTATTTACTTTGAAGATGGTGATATGGGTGTTTTGAATGCTGACGGCATCAAGATTTACAATTCTCATAAAGAAGTTCAAAGAGAAATTCAAAAGTCGACCATTAATATAGAAGAAACACAAAAAGATGGCTACGAGCACTTCATGCTTAAGGAAATACATGAAGAGCCAAAGAAGTTCAAAGAATTACTTGATAGACACATTCGTGACGGCAAAGTCTACTTCGACGAATTAGATGGACTTAATCTAAATGACTTTGATAATATCTACGTAACAGGCTGCGGTACTGCTTATCATGCGAGTCTACTTGCAAAGAACTATCTTGAAAGGTTCTTAGAAAGACCGATTATCGCCGAAACATCGAGCGAACTAAGATATTCATATAACTTTATTGGCAAGAAGACGCTTCTTATAGCGATTAGCCAATCAGGTGAAACAGCCGACGTCATGGGCCTTGTAAAAGAAGCAAAGGCAAGCGGCGCGACAGTCTTAGCCATCACAAACGTGATTAATTCGTCACTTGACAGAATCGCTGACTACAAGGTACACATCTTTGCTGGACCAGAAATTTCGGTTGCATCGACTAAGGCCTTTATGATGCAAATACTATGCATATACTTACTTGGCATATATTTTAGAGATGACCTAGCAGGATACGACTGCGGCATGTACAGCCAAATAGTTGATGAATTAGTAAAGATATCTAGGGAAATGGATTCAGAAATTACAAGACTTGAGCCCATTGCCAAGGAAGTCGCTGAGAGGATTAAGGATAAGGAAAAGATATTCTTCATAGGTCGTGACCTTGATTATATTGCGGCTCTTGAAGTTTCGCTTAAGCTTAAAGAGATTAGCTACATTAACTCAATCGCCTTCAAAGCAGGCGAGCTAAAACATGGCAGTATCGCTCTTATAGATGAAAAGTCATCGGCTATTGCCTTTGCAAACGAAGGACAAATATTTGATAAGACAAGAACTACTTTGGAAGAGCTAGTTGCGAGAGGCGCTGATACCATACTCGTGACAAATCAAGATGAGGGCGAGGGCATAGTGAATCTAAAAAGAACATTCACGGTCTTCACGCCTATATACAGCGTTTTGTTCGGTCAGCTAATGAGCTACTACACAGCGCTGGTTTTAGGACGCGACATTGACAAGCCTAGAAACTTGGCAAAGAGCGTAACAGTAGAGTAGGAGGATATATGATTAGAAAAGCAATAATACCCGCGGCGGGGCTTGGAACGAGGATGCTTCCTCAGACTAAGGCATCGCCAAAGGAGATGATACCCATCTTTGATAAGCCGACGCTTCAATACATAGTTGAAGAGGCTTACGAATCGGGCATCACGGATATACTGATTATAACGGGAAGAAATAAAAATTCTATCGAGGATCACTTCGACAGAAACATCGAGCTAGAGAAGTCTCTTGAGGAGTCTGGCAAGTTTGAGATACTTAAGGAGATTAACAAAATTTCTGACATGGTCAATATTTATTACATCAGGCAAAAGGCGCCACTTGGCCTTGGACACGCAATTTTGTGCGCTGAGAGCTTTGCGGGAGGGGAAGATGTCGCAGTGCTTTTAGGCGACGACATCGTTTACTCGAAAGAGCCTTGCTTAAAGCAGCTGATGAACGCTTATGACGAGACGGGCAAATCCATCTTGGGCGTTGGTCTTGTGAATAAAGAAGATACACCGAAGTATGGCATCATCGCTTATGATGAAAAAGTGAATGAAAGATTATATAAAGTTAAGTCCATAATCGAAAAGCCTGACATTGACAAGGCTCCATCTAATATCGCTGTGCTTGGCAGATACATACTTAAAAATGATGTCTTTGAGCTTTTAAAAAAGACTAAGCCAGGCAAAAACGGTGAGATACAGCTAACTGACGCCATTGACATGCTACTAAAACAAGACGATATCTACGCCTATGTCTTTGAAGGCCATAGATATGACTTAGGCAGCAAACTTGGCTTTATTCAGGCCAATCTTGACTTTGCTCTAAGAAGCGATATAAAAGACGATGTTTTAAATTACATCAAGGACATAGTGAAAGATGAGGCTTAGGGACTTTGAGGCAGCCATCTTCGACTTGGATGGAACTGTCTTTGACTCGATGAATGTTTGGAAAAACGTTGACCTAAGATTTTTTACGAGGCACGAGCTTTTCTTAACAGACGACTACTTTGATAATATCATGCACAAGACACTTATAGACGCTGCAAAATACACAATAGAGCGCTACGCACTTAATATGACGACTGAAGAGGTCGTTAACGAGTGGACCGAGCTAGCTAAGGAAGAGTTCGAGAACAATGTAGTGCCGAAGAAGGGCATCATTGATTACTTAAAGAGAATTAGAGAAAAAGGCGTCAAAACTTCGATCGCGACAGCGAATGAGAAGGACATTTTTATTACTACGCTTAAAAAGTTTGATATGCACACGCTTTTTGATGACATAGTGACCCTATCTGACATCGGTTCAGATAAATCGTCGCCACTCATCTATTTAAAGTGCATAGCAAAATACAATATCATGCCGCAAAACACTATAGTCTTCGAAGACTTGCCGAAGAACCTCAAAACTGCGAAGAAAGCAGGCTTTGTAACGGTTGGCGTACTTGATAACGAGGACTATTTGTCACATATTTCTAAATATAGCGACATCATCATCAGAGATTTTACAGAAATTTAGGAGGACATTATGAAAAAATTTATTTTAACACTACTTATTTTATCTATGCTTATGGGCTTAGTTGCATGTAAGCCAAAGGAAAAGGATGAGCTTCAACTAGGCTTCGTACCTTTAGTTGACCAAGATAAGCTAGAAGACTTAACAGAACCATTAACAAATATACTTACAGACAAGCTTGGCAAAAAAGTTTCTATGTTCACATCAACAAACTATGTTGGCGTAGTAGAGGCGCTTGGCTCAGGCAAAGTTGATTTTGCAATCATCCCACCATTTGCCTATGTACTTGCAAATAAGAACGGCGGAGCAGAAGTACTTTTGTCAGCACTTAACAAGGACGGCAAAAATTATTATAGAAGTGAATTATTAGTAAGAAAAGATTCTGGCATCAAAGAGGCGTATGAAAAGGACGGCTACGAAGCACTTAAAGGTAAGAAAGTTGCTTTCGTTGACCCAGAGAGCGCTTCAGGCTATATCTATCCAGGCGCTATGCTTGTTAAGGGTGGACTTGATCTTGAAAAAGATATTGAATATATGTTCGCTGGTGGTCATGATAAGGCTGTTCAAATGCTTTTAAATGGCGACGTTGATGTCTGCGCGACATATGAAGGCGCTGAAAAGAAGCTTATGAAGGACTTCGATGGTCTTGAAGGACTAGAAGTACTTGAATACACTGAGAAGATCCCATATGTATGCGTAGCAGCAAGCAAGGACCTTTCAGATGACATGAAGAAAAAAATAAAAGAAGTCTTCCAAAATGATTTATCAAGCGGTGAAGGAAAAGAAGCCTGCGAAAAGATATTCAACTTAACAGGCTTTGTCGAAGCGTCAAACGATGACTTCCAAAACGTTATCGACACAGCAAAGATTATGAACGTTGATTTAGAGAAATGATATTAGAAGTAAAAGATATATCAGTACAGTACGAAAAAAATATTGATGCGATAAAAGACGTCTCTTTCGATTTAAACGAAGGAGACTTTGTCGCGCTTATAGGCCCATCAGGTGCAGGCAAGTCAACTATACTAAAGGCAATAAACGCACTTAACCCTCTTAGCAAGGGAAGCGTTTTATACAAGGGCGAGGACGTTCATAGCCTTGGCGCGAAAGATTTAAGAAGGCTTAGGCGAAAGATAGCCTTCATCTTTCAAGACACAAGCATCATTGAGAATATTTCAGTTCTTGATAATGTTTTACTAGCGCGTCTTGGCGAGAAAAAGTTCTTTGAGGCGATGCTATCGAAGTTCACTGACGATGAGTATAGTGATGCGCTCAAAGCCATCGAGATGGTTGGGCTAAAAGAAAAGACTTATGCCCTTGCCAAAGACCTATCAGGCGGACAAAAGCAAAGAGTAGCCATAGCTCGCTCGCTATTTCAAAAGTCGGACCTAATCCTCGCGGACGAGCCTATATCCTCACTCGATATAGAGACAAAGAGGTCCATCATGGACATTTTCAAGATGCTTAATACTGATTACAATAAGACCATCATCATTAGCATGCATGATCTTGATTTATCGCTTGAGTACGCAAAGCGTGTGATTGCAATCAAGGACCACAGAGTATATTTCGACAGGAGTGCGGATGAACTAGATTATGACGGAGTTAAAGACTTATTTATCTAAAAAGAGAAGAAAGAAAATTTTATTAGTAACGGCATTTTTTGCCTTGCTTATAGCTTCAGGCTTAGGATCAGAATTTTCCTTAAGCTCTTTTTTGCGTGGCCTGCCAGATATGTTTGACCTAGTGAGGAGGATGTTTACACTTGATTTTGCTTACATCGCCTCGGTTATGGACCTAGTCTTCGAAACATTTCTTATGGCCTTTGTATCATCGGCCTTCGGAGTCTTCTTGGCATGTCTCATAACATTCTTCCTTCCATACAACACAAGCCCTTCGCAAATAGTCTCAAAAGTACTAAGCGCAGTATTTTCAGTATTTAGAACGCTTCCATCACTTATATGGGCGGCGTTACTTGTGAGCTTTTTCTCAGCTGGACGCTTTTCAGGACTATTGGCACTTAGCATCATTTCATTTTTCATGTCAACAAAACTAATAAAAGAATACATAGAGGCCATGGACAAGGACGATTTTGATTTTTACAAGTCACTCGGCATTGGAAAGGGCAAAATCTATTACAAGATAATTTTAACTAAGATGAGAAAATTTATTGTATCGACATTTTTATTATGTTTGGAAAGTAACATTAGAAGCGCGTCGATACTTGGACTAGTTGGCGCAGGCGGCATAGGACAAAGACTGTGGCTTGAACTAAATCACATGAACTACGATAGAGTCTCGTCAATCATCTTTATGCTACTTATATTAATTTTCCTTATAGACTTAGTGAGTCAAAAGCTTAGAGAGGTCGATATCAAGAGCCCAATCAAAGTAAATGACCTAGGCTCATACAAGAGGAGCAAAATACTTAAGAAGATATTCTTCATACTTTTCTTAGTCGCACTCTTCCTTGTAATCAAATTTTCTATCAATATCACATACGAGCGCTTCCTTCTTGGCCTTAAGCAAGGCGGCGTCATCATAGGAAAGATATTTGATCCGGATTTTGCTTATCTATCGAGAGCAGTGCCGGCGGCCATTGAGTCAGCTTTTATCGCCATCTTCGCTTCACTTATGGGAGCCATAGTATCATTTATCTTCACGCCATTTACTGCGGTGAACATCGCCCCTTCGAAAAAAGTTTCAGTTCTATTCAAAGTGCTTATCAATGTAATCAGGACCTTCCCGCCTATCATCTCAGCCATAATCTTTTTCAGAGGACTGGGACCGGGACCATTCGCAGGTGCACTAGCACTTACAGTATATACATCGGGCATGCTTAGTAAACTTTACTTCGAATACATCGAGGATATCCCAGCTGACAGCATCATGTCTATGCAGGCGCTTGGACTAAGCCCCTTCACCATGTATACAAAAATGATTTATCCAAAGACATACAGAAGCTTTTTGGGATTCGTCCTATATAGGCTCGAGTCAAACATCAGAAACTCATCAGTGCTCGGCCTTATCGGCGCAGGCGGTATCGGTACGCTACTATCGATGAACATCGCATGGCGTAACTGGAATCGAGTTGGCTCCTTACTCTTAGTCAGCTCGCTCATGATTATATTCTTTGATTATCTATCATCAACAATTAGAAAAAAATTATTATAATTAAGTGGGCACTCGCTCACTTTTTTTATTATTGTGAATGGCAGTGCACGCAAAAAATATTTACTTTTTCGCTTATCTTGCTATTGACTAAGCTTTTTATCTTGTGGTATAATTGTATGGATGTTAATGAAGGGGGTAATCTTATTGGCAAAATTTATTAAAAAGAAATTAACAAAAGAAGAGATCACAAAGATGGTCAGAGAGTACATATTAATTTTATTTGGTACCTTCATCGTAGCAGCAGGGATGTTTTTCTTTTTCAACCCAGCTCATCTATCTGTTGGTGGAGCGAATGGTCTTGCTGTAGTTCTTAATCACTACTTAGAGATTGGTGTAGGTAACTGGATGTATATTATCAACATAGGACTATTTATACTAGCGTTTTTAACTATCGGCTCGCAATTTGGTGTTAAAACCATCATTGCATCGCTACTTACATCAGGCTTCTTCGATTTATTAGAAAAGCTAATGCCAAACTTCCAACCATTGACAGGAGATACCTTTGTTGAGCTATTCTTCGGTGTTTTTGTAACAGCACTTGGTATGGCGATAGTATTTAATCAAGGCGCGTCAACTGGTGGTACTGACATCATCGCGAAGATACTTAATAAGTTTATCGGCATCGACCTAGGTAAGGGCGTACTTATTTCAGACGTAGTAATCACGCTACTTGCTGGTAATGCCTTTGGCGCAAGGATCGGTATTTACTCATTATTCGGTGTTATCGTTAACGGTTTCCTTATAGACTTCGTTATCGAGGGCATGAATATGAATAAAGAGGTCAAGATCATTGCTGAAGATACTAAACCTATCGAAGAATTCATCATCAAAGAGCTTGACAGAGGCGCAACCATTTACAAAGCTTATGGCATGTACACTAAAGAGCCACGCGACATCATCATGGTTCTTCTTGACAGAAAAGACTTTTTAAAGCTTAAGAACTTCTTGAGAGATCTTGATCAAAAGACTTTCATTTCAGTTTCGAACGCATCAGAAGTCTTGGGTTATGGTTTTAAAAATTTAAAAGACTGATATATGAGAAAAGCTTTCCACTTAGGAGAGCTTTTTGTTTTTTCAGAAAAAATATTACATACTTTACAATTTCTTAACAAAGAAGTATTAGAATGATTATTATAAGGAGAAAAAATGAAATACGCACTAATTGATATAGGCAGTAACTCGATACGCCTAAACGTTTATAACAAGGACAATATACAAAAGGAAGTCTTCTCGAAGAAGTACATGGCAGGTCTTGCTGGGCTAGTCGAGGACGGCAAGCTTAGCGACAAAGGCATCAAAAAGCTGATGAAGGTCTTATCCGCGCAAAAGATGCTGCTTGATTACCTACCGATTGACGAGATATATGTCTTTGCCTCGGCCTCGCTTCGTAACGTGGACAATGGCAAGGATATAGTGAAGAAAGTTAAGAAAGAGCTTGATCTAAACATTGATTTGATATCAGAAGACGATGAGGCTTTCTATGGAGCTGAAGGCATGAAGATGGCATACGACTTCGATGATTACTACACCATAGACATAGGAGGGGGCTCGACAGAGCTTTGCTATCTAAAGAATAAAGAGATCAAGGACAAGGCATTTTTAAAGGCAGGATCCTTATCCTTATTCCGTGACTACGTTGAAAACACTATACCTAGCGTTAGAGAATACGATGAGATGATAAACGTCATAGACAAGATGCTGGCTGAAAATGTTTCCACATACAAATGCACAAAGCTGGTCGCTTCAGGAGGAACGGCGAGAGCACTTGGCAATATCTTCGAAGAGCTCGATAATGACGACGATAAAGAATATACTATTGACGATGTAAAAAATTATATCTATGAGATGATAGATAAGAACAAAAAAATTATTCGCACGACTGTTATGGTTGTGCCTGAAAGACTTCACAGCATAGTGCCAGGGGCCATCATGCTATATAGACTCTTAAAGTACCTCGGCATAGAAAAGGTCAACGTCTCAAAACTTGGCGTGCGTGAAGGTTATTTAAAGGATAAGATAATTAAGGAGTGAAGCAATGGAAGAGTTCATGCAAAACCGCGAGTTGAGCTGGCTAAAATTTAATCAAAGGGTGCTTGAAGAGGCGAGCGACGAGAGCGTGCCGCCACTTGAGAGATTCAAGTTCATATCGATATTCACATCGAACTTGGATGAATTTTTCATGGTTAGAGTTGGATCCCTTTTTGATATGATGAAGTCCAAAAAAGAGTTCATCGACAAAAAGTCTGGCATGACAGCTAAGGAGCAGCTCGATGCTATCTACAAGACTATGCCATACTACTACGAGATGAGGGACAAGGTCTACAAGGACGTCATCAAAGAGCTAGAGAAGTACAATATGCACAATAAGAACATGAAGTCCTTAAACGAAGAGGAGCTAAGCTATGTCAAAAACTTTTACCTTAGCAAGATTGAGCCACTAATCTCCGCGCAAATAGTTGACGCAGCGCATCCACTTCCATTCTTAGAGAATAAAAAGCTATATATAGTTACTGAGATGTGGGACGCTGACGGCAATATTGCCCATGGACTTGTAGCCATCTCAGATATATTCGAGCGCTACTTATCACTTCCAGGCGATGAATTTAATTACATCAGAGTCGAAAAAGTGATTGAGCACTACGTTCCAACCATGTTCCCAGGCTATACAATCAAGGAGCAATCACTAGTTGCGGTCACAAGAAATTTTGATTTCGAGACAAATACCGATATCGAAGAAGAGATTGCCGACTACAAAGACTTTATGAAGAAAGTCATCAAGAAGAGGACGCGTCAAGAGGTCCTTCGCCTTGAAATTTCAAACACAAAGTCAAAGAGCATCACTGATTTTCTCAAAGAAGAGCTAGCTATTACGGATGAGATGATACTCGTGACAAAGAGCCCCATCAATATGAAGTATGTTTATGGTCTTGAGGACATCATTCCAAGCTCCGTCATCAAAAAAGTTTCTTACGAGGACTTTAGCCCATTTAAAAAATATTCCTTAGAGCGCGGCTCTATCATGAGACGCATCGAAGAGAAGGATCTTTTACTAAGCTATCCTTATGACGATATCGACACTTTCCTTGACTTGATTAAGGAAGCGGCTGAGAGCGACAAGACCATATCCATAAAGATAACTATATATAGGCTTGCCAAGCACTCGAAGCTTGTCGAATACCTAAAGAAAGCCTGTGACAATGGCATAGAAGTCACTGCGCTTATGGAGCTTAAGGCGCGTTTTGACGAAGTGAACAACATCAATTATTCAGAAGAATTGTTTAAGGCGGGCTGCAATATAATGTACGGCTTTGAAGAGTACAAGACGCACTCAAAGCTTTGCCTAATCACATACAAGGACGATAGAGAGAATATCAAGCACATCACGCAAATAGGTACCGGTAACTACAATGAAAACACATCGAAGATTTACACTGACTTTTCATTAATGACGGCTAATGAAGAGATAGGTCTCGATGCAAACGACTTCTTCAAGAACATGTCGCTTGCTAAGCTCAATGGCAAGTACCTACACCTACTTCAATCGCCATCGACACTTAAGGCGAGACTACTTAAGGAGATGGATAAGGAGATAGCTAAGGGCAAGGACGGCTACATTAGATGCAAGATGAACTCATTAACCGATTACGAGTTTTTGGAAAAATTTTCCGAAGCCTCACAAAATTCTGTCACAGTCGACTTGATTATACGCGGCATATGCTGCATAGTACCTAATGTAACGGGCTTTACTGAAAACGTTCACGTCTCGTCAATAGTCGGACGCTTCTTAGAGCATCCGAGGGTCTACCAATTTGGCAAAGGAAACGATATGAGGATATATATTTCAAGCGCAGACCTTATGACTAGAAACACAGAGAAGAGAGTCGAGATAGCCTGTCCAGTCTATGACGAAGAGGCAAGAGCAAGGCTTGTAAGCTACTTAGATATACAGCTTAAGGACAATATTAAAAGAAGGATACTTGTTAACTCGGGTGATTATATCAAGCCAGAGGTACAAAGCGAAGCGCTTATCGCTCAAGATTATTTCATGCATAAAGCAAATGAAAAGAGAGAAAAGTTTTACGAAGAGCTTGAGAGAGCTAAATCGGACGAAGCGCCTAAAGAAAACTTCTTTACTAAGATTAAAAAGATATTTACAAAGTAATATTTATTATTTGAGCCTTTCATATGAGAGGCTCTTTTATTTTGCCAAACTCATAGTGATTGAAAAATGATTTCAGCTGTGATATAATTAGAAAAGAGGTGATTATATGCATTATTTTGACAACGCATCAACAACATTCCCAAAGCCAGAGAGCGTATATAAAAAATTTGATGAAGCATTTAGAGAATATGGTGCCAATCCCGGAAGGAGCGGTCACAAGCTAGCTCTTAGAGCCATGGAAGAGATTATGAAGACGAGACTAAGCCTAGCCAAGCTATTTAACATAGACAATCCACTTAATCTAAGCTTTCACATGAACACGACATACGCGCTAAACACAGCTATCAAGGGCACGCTTAAGAAGGGAGATCATGTAATCACAACATCTATGGAGCACAATTCAGTTCTAAGACCACTATTTACACTTAAGGAAATGGGTGTCATAGAGCTAACAGTTGTTCAAGCAGAAAAAACTGGAGAGCTAGGCAAAGATAAGATAGTCTCAGCTATCAAGGACAATACTAGGATGCTTGTCATGACGCACTCATCAAACCTATTAGGAACAGTTGAGGACATAGATGAAATTTCAAAAGCGGTTAAAGCCATTAATAAAGATATAATCATACTTATAGACGCAGCTCAATCAGCAGGTATCGTAGACATAGACCTAAAGAAGCTTGATATAGACATGCTAGCAACGGCTGGCCACAAATCCTTATTCGGCCCACAAGGCACTGGCGTTTTATATACAAGAGAGCCAGAGCTAGTAATGCACACATTTGAGGGCGGAACAGGCTCTAGATCAAATGAAGTCTATCAGCCAATGGATATGCCAGACAAATTAGAGCCGGGTACACCAAACGGCCATGGCATCATAGCCTTAGGAGCAGGCGTTGAATTTATTCTAGATGAAGGTATTGACAATATCAGGAAGCACGAAGAAGCTTTAACAAAGACCTTTATTGATGGGCTTAAGACCATTGACGGAGTTGAAATATACGGACTACTTGATGAGACGAGAAAGACGCCAGTCGTTTCAATGAACATGGATGGCATCGACTCATCCATACTAAGCTATGTCCTTGACGATGAATACGACATACAAACGCGTCCAGGTCTTCATTGCGCGCCACTTGCGCACGAGACCATTGGCACGATAAAAAAAGGTGCAGTAAGATTTAGTTTTTCTTACTTTAATAAAGAAGACGAAATCATCTACGCTATTGATACATTAAAAAAGATTAAAAAAGAGGCGGACGATGGAAAATATCAATAAATTCATAATTGACAATGCATTTATCATAATTATGGGCTTGGCTGTCATCTCAATCGCAGCCATAGTCCTAATCGTCATGCAGATGATGAAGCAGAAGAAGCTTAAAGAAAGACTTGACGCTTTCACACAAGGCATGGACGGCATCAGCGTTGAAAAGCTCTTAGCTACCTTTGGTAAGGACATCAAAGACATCCATAGAGACATGATACTTAATGAAGACAGGTTCAATAGGCTTGAGACAAATTTAAGTTTTTGCGTACAAAAGCTCGGCTACGTTAAGTACAACGCATTTCAAGACAGCGCTTCAGAGCTAAGCTTCTCGATCTGCCTTTTGGATAAATTCAATAACGGCGTTTTGCTTTCAGTTATACACGGAAGAGAGCAAAGCGTTAGCTATGGCAAAATGATTAAAAACGGAGAGAGCCAGGCGCCTCTTTCAGAAGAAGAGCAAAGCGCAGTAGAAAAAGCAATACGCGGTATGTAATATGTGTATGTAAATATGTATTTATAGTAGACTTGTTTAGGCAAGTCTATTTTTTGTGCACGAAATGTATTGATATGCTTTATTAAAGCCTGATAAAAAAAGATATTTTCTTCATAATTAATAATTGTAATTGAAAAACATATCTATATATAGTATAATATAATCAAATATCAAAATTATTATATACAAGGAGGGGTATATTTTGAAAAGTATGAACAAAAGAATCACAGCTTTAGTGCTAACATTTTTAATGACAATAGGTCTTTTTACACCGGTTGCTACATTAAATGCACAAGCTAGTGAGATGGGGGGGGTAGCACGTTATAGCAGACCAGCTGAGCTAGAAAATGCTACCGACGTCAAGGCTCTCGATGAGATTACTGACAAAGAAGAAGAAAGAAGTTTTATCTTCGTTACAGATGAAAGCTCTAAGGTAGCTGAAAAGTTAAACGAAGCACATGAAGCTTTAAATGCAAGTGAGATTGCACAAAAAGGTAATGAATACCTTATGAATGCTGGCTTTAATGATGCAATAAGCAGCGCTTTAGGCAATCTTAATTACAATTTAGAAGTAAAGGACAAGATTAAAGACTTACTAGGCAAACAAAAAGGCGGCTTGATGGAAACTTTATCTTCAATATTTAATGGAAGCGCTAGAGAAGAATACGATGACAGCGACGACAGAGAATTTAACATTGTATTCAGCGGTTTCACAATGAAGATGACTACAGAAGAAGCTTTAATGGTAAGAGAAAATATTCCTGAAGTTAAGCAAATATTTGTAGATTACAAATACAATCGTCCAGATGAAAAAATTAACATGTATAACTCGAGTAAGATGGTTAACGCTCCTGAAGCTTGGGACCTTGGATACAAGGGAGAAGGCAGAGTAGTAGCTGTTATTGACTCCGGTGCAGATATCACTCACCCAGCTATGAGACTTACAAATCCTGATAAAGCCAGATATGATGAAGAAACTATAAATAATTTAATCAGTGAACATTTATTAAAAGGACAATATCTAAACGCCAAATTCCCATATGGTTATAACTTTATGGACCACAATATGAACCTTAAGGATACAAACGTAGACACAGGCATGCACGGTATGCACGTATCAGGTACGGTCGGTGCGAATGCCGATGAAGAAGAAGCAAAGGCAAACAGCGGTTTAAAAATCAGAGGTATTGCACCGGAAGCACAAATCTTAGTTATGAGAGTTTTCGGACAAGACGTTGCAACAACAAATACTTCAGCCTACATCGAAGCTATTGAAGAAAGTATCATACTTGGTGCTGACTCTATGAACATGAGTTTGGGCTCAATGTCCGGTTCTGAACAAGGCATAGACCTCGGTATGGACCTTGCGCTTCAAAATGCAAAAAAAGCCGGTTCAATCGTAGCTATTGCAGGTGGTAACGATTTCTACACAACATGGGGCAACGACAACCCACGTGCAACAAATCCTGACTGGGGAGTTATGGGTACACCAGGTGTAGCGGAAAGCGCATTTACAGTTGCTAACTATAACAATAACAGCATGGTAACAGATGCTTCTGTTATATTTATAGATAACAATGACACAAAAGTAGAAGTTGTAGCAAAAGCTATGGATACTATTGCAGATGCAGATTTTTCTAATTTCGAATCAAATAAAGAGTATGAAATAATTGATGTGGGATATGGAAACAAACAATCTGAATATGATGATAAAAATGTTAGTGGCAATATCGTACTAGCATCAAGAGGAAAGGATCCGGCAGATGCAAACGACAATAGTTATTCTGCTAATTTCTCTGCTAAAATAGCGTTAGCTCAGAAGAATGGAGCTGCGGCATTCTTACTAGGAAACAACGAAGCTGATAAACCAGATTACTTTATAATTATGCAAACTCAAACTAAAGGTTTAATTCCAGGATATTCTGTAACATATAGAAACTATAAGTTAATCCAAAAAAGCATTGCAGATGCAAAAGCGGCTGGAAAAATACCTATGATAAAAATCAATACTGAAAAGCACGAGATGGCAAATCCTGGTCAATACAAGATGAACGAATCAACAAGCTGGGGTCCAAACCCAAGCCTAAGACTAAAACCAGAGATAACTGCTCCCGGCGGAGAAATTTACTCAACAGTTAATGACGGTAAATACGAAAGCATGACAGGTACATCCATGGCAACACCTCATGTTGCCGGTGGTATCGCACTAGTAAATCAATTTTTACAAGAAAAGAGATTTAAAATCGAAGGTGCAGAAAAGCATCAATTCATCAAGAATTTAATGATGGCAACAGCGACACCTATTCTTTATGAAAACGTAAATGGTTTCTATAACTCACCAAGAGTTCAAGGTGCGGGTCTTATGAACCTAGAAGCTGCAGTTAACCCATATCTTGTTACACTAACAGATGCTAGCAGCAAGATGAGTAACGGCAAAGCAGTTGTTGAATTCGGTTCAATAAAAAATGAAAAATTAGATTTTAATTTAAAATTAAAGAACTATTCGGATAAACCAGCTACTTATAAAGTTCATGGTATTGCTCAAACTGACCAAGTTAAAGACGGCAAAATTACATTTGAGCCAGCAAAACTTGGAGAAGAAGATTTTGCTGAAATTACAGTAAATGCTAATAGCGAAGCTAATTTCACAGGTACAATTAACCTTACTGGAAAATTAGAAAAGGCTAAACAAGATCAAGCTAATGGTTTCTTTATAGATGGATTCATCTTCTTTGAAAGCAAGGCAAATGCAGAAGGAGCAAAAGAATTTGCTGATTTGTCAGTACCATACTTAGCATTCTATGGCGATTGGGAAAAACTTCCTATCATTGATGTATTTGCTGACGATATAGTTTTTGAAGAGACACCTTCAGGCAAAAATTGGGTAAATAACATACCATTCTGGTACCAAGGAACTGATTATAATGATTTCCCTGGAAAATACATTGATCAATGGAATTTCACACACTTCTACTCAAAATGGCATGATGGCGGAAGAATGATTCAAGGCTACCAAGCTTGGTCAGATAAATACCTAGGTGAATTTGCAATAAGCCCTAACGGAGACTCGGATAAAGACGAAATGAGTTTCCACGGAGTATTTTTAAGAAATGCAGATAACTTAAAATTTGAATTTATCAATGAAGCTGGAGAAGTTGTTAAGACTATAGCAGAACCATATAGAAGTATTATAAAGAAGAATTACTACGACCAAAAATACACTGAAGACCCTGTATGGACTTGGAGAGGCGAAGACAAAAACGGCGGACAAGTTCCGGATGGCAATTATAAAGTTAAGATTACTGCAAGCGCTCAAGATAACAAGTCAAGTGAACAAGAATATATAAAGACTGTTTATGTAGACAGAGTAAAACCTGAAATCGAATTGATAGAAGCTAATCAAGACAGTAATTCAAATTCAGTAACTATTAAATTTAAAGCAACTGATGATAGATCAGGTCTTGCATGGATGGATGTATTTGAACTTGGAGCTGCTACTGAATACAGCTATGAAGAAGTGCCTGGAGATGAAAAATCCTTAATCTTTAATGCAAGATTTGATAATTTAGATGCTAACTTTAAACTTGATGACAATATGGATAAGATTTGGATTGGCGCTATGGATATGGCGGGCAACTACTTCGAAAGAACTCTTGCTGATATCAAGAATAATGGTAAAGTAATTTTTGAACTAAAATCAAGTGATCCGGCTGATACATCATTCCCTAAGGAAGAACCTATTCTTCAAATTAAAGTTGAAGAAAATGATGGAGAAAAATGGTATAACGTCAATGGAACAAACAATCTTGAATATGGGGACTATAGAGTTTTCTATCCAGATTTATTTGCTTCATATATAGCTGAAATAGATTACGAAGAATTTACATTGTCTGGACAAAATCAAGAACAAAAAGTTACTGTAACATTTACAAAAGTAGATGACAGCAAATATGGTGTCTTTGATTTAATCATTACTAACGGCTCAGACTATCCGGGAGATATCAAAGTCTTTGCGGTTGATAAAGATGGTAACTATTATGTAGTTCCTAGAAAGACTAACTATGCGGCTGATATGTATGAAACAAAACTTCCTGCAGGTGAATACACAATAGTTGTTGAAGGAAATAATCCTAAAGAAGCACCGAAATTGGCCTTTGGCGATAGAACATTAGTTATAAAAGAAAATGAAACAAGTGAAATCGAAACAAGATTGATTTGGACAGGAGAATTTATTTCTTATTGGTTTGGTGCAGATTCAGTAACCTTTGATGAAGTATTTGGAAATGATATAAGTGAGAATACTGCAACTGATGAAAATGGACAACCTATAACAGATGACAATGGCAATGAAATAAAATACAAAGTTCTTAAGAATTTTAATAAGTATTTCGATGTATTTGAAACAGAGTCAGGTGATAAGCTTAATATTACTGAAGTGGAAGGATATAATTTATCTTCAAAATCTGGATACGAAGAAATGAGAATTGAAATCAATGTTAATGTTTCAGGAACTTACGAAGTTGTATCAAAATTTGATATGAGCAAGTATGGTTTAGAAAATCCAATTCTTGTTCTTGATACTATTTATAACCAAGAGACATTTAATAAGAACGTTGGCGAAATGTATATATTCCCACAAGAAAACAAAAAAGGCAGATTGAAAGTAACAACAGAATTCTTTACAAAGAAAAATGTTGATAAACCAAGTGTTAAATATGAACTTTACAACTCAAGAGATGAACTAGTTGAAGATTGGACAAACTTACCTCAAGGAACATATTATCTTAGAACTTGGGTTCAAGATGGATTTAGACCAGAAAGAGAAGAATATACTATTGAAGTATATGAAGACACAGGACTAGATCAAACATTAAATGTTCGTTGGTTCCACATAGGTGAAGAATCAGCAAGAAAGAATCCTGTTGTAGAATTCGGCATTGGCGGTGCTGAAACTGCCGACTACGGAGAAGATATTCGATTGACATTAGTCAATGTTGAAGACGGTAAAACGTATGAAATAAGTGTACCGATTGGAAAAGTTTACTATGAACTAATTCCTAATGGCATCTACAAAATGACTGTAAATCTAAAAGACGGTTGGGATTATATTTTCTTTACAGAAAAAGGAAACGGTGGAGACAGAACTCAAGGAAATCCTGATGAAGTTGCATTTACAGAAAGCTACAACTATATAGAACTTGCTCTTAGAAGAACAAATAAACCAAACTATACAACTGATTACAAGCTAGTAATAAATGAAGAAGGACTTGATTCAAGTGCTAGCAGACCTAAATATTATCTAGAAGATACTAAGGATAAAGACCATTACTATTACACAGATAAGGCTGAGTTTATAAACTTAGCACTAGGTGAATACACTCTATACGTTGATAAAGAGCCAACTGGATATGTAGCAGAGCCTAAGATGCAAAAAGTTACTATTACTGATGAAGATAAGGTAGCTACTGCAAAGGTAACATATACAATTGAAGATGGAAGAGTTTTATTAAGTCCACTTGTTAAAGCTATTGCAGATGCAAAGAAACTATTAGATACTGACAATAAATTAACAGATGACTACAGAAAAGATCTTGAAGCTTTAATAAAAGATGGTGAAGATTATTTAGCAAAACCTGATAATGAAAAGACTCAAGATGATATCTATACAAAGGCAAAAGCTATTAATGATATGCTAGCTAATCCTAAACACATAGTTCCACCAACACCAGACCCAGATCCAACACCTGACCCAACACCAGACCCAGGTCATGAACCATATGAGCCATCATGGCCAGATGAACCATACAGACCTGAAAGACCATATAGACCATACAGACCAAGTGTAGATAAGACTGAAGAAAAGAAGGAAGAGCCAAGCATTGTTACTCCTAAGGAAGAAAAGAAAGACTACGGTATCGTTGATACTGAAGAATTACTTCCTGTAGCATTAAATGACATTCCAAACACTGCAGCTGGTACAGCAATCAGATCACTTGTATCTCGTGGTATATTAGCTGGTATGGGTAATGACAAGTTCCAAGGCGAACTTCCTATAACTAGAGCTATGGTATCTGCAGTATTGATGAGAATATCTGTTGATAAGAACATTAATACACAAACTAAGTTTACTGACGTTAAAGCAGGAGACTGGTTCAACGAAGCAGTTATGTGGGCTGCTGGCAATGGCTTATTCGTAGGATATCCTGATGGATCATTCAAGCCTAACAAGCTTGTTAGTCGTCAAGAACTTGCTGTTATTTTACAAAAGTTCTTAGCTTTACACGGAATCAATATGGATCAAGTCAAAGAGTGGACATACAATGATCTTGATAAGGTTCCTGCTTGGAGTAAAGACGCTGTTGTAGCTATGGCAAAGATTGCTTTAGTTAATGGACAAACAGATACAATGTATAATCCAGAAAGTGAATTTACTAGAGAAGAGCTAGCAGTAATGCTATACAATATAATAAGATGGGTTGAAACTCATTAATTAAATAGAAAAACTATTTACTAAGAGAGACTGTAAAAGGTCTCTCTTTTTTATGCCATGCGCTTGGCTATGGACTCATGCCTCGCCAAATACATCCGCCGCGCTTGGTACATGGCGCGCAGGGGTCCATTAGCAAGGCTAGATGCTTTGTAAATATTTTGTATAATTATAATCTCATTTTAACCCGCCTTTGTATTGATAAATCACTGCTTTTGTGGTAAAATTAAATTTAGAGGTTGATATAATGACTGAAGTATTAAAAATTACTGATGAGAATATAAAATTATGTGCTGAAGAGATTAAAAGAGGTGGTCTCGTTGCCTTTCCGACTGAAACTGTTTATGGTCTTGGTGCGGATGGACTAAATGCTGAGGCTGTAAAAAAGATTTATGAAGCAAAGGGTAGGCAAAGTGATAACCCTCTTATACTTCATATAGCGTCCAGGGAGATGATTGAGCCGCTTGCTTACTACGAGAGCAAATACGATGCGCTTCTTGATG
>NZ_CAKPYL010000009.1 GCF_934202865.1 uncultured Fenollaria sp.
GCCTAAAACAATCTCACCAATTGATTTATTATTTATAGAGTTTTCTCTCTTAATCTCGTCAGTGATGTCAAGGCCATTTTTGCTGACAAAGTAAGTATCATTTAAAAAATCTCTGTATATTTCATAAATAAAGCCATTATTTTCGAAAGACATCCTGCCACTGTACTCATTTTTGTTTATAGGCTTGTAGCTGAGATAGTCCTTTATCTTAATCTTTCTCTTAGTATTCGCCTTGTTCACGCCAAAGAGCATAAAAGAGATAAAGGCATGTATAGTAGACTTGCCGCTCTCATTAAGACCATAGATAAGGTTGAATGAGTCGTCAAAGTCAAGGTGATAATTATTAAATTTGCCAAAATTAATTAAATCGAGGCTCTTAATCTTCATAGTAGTGCTCCCTACTTTGCATTGCCTTAAGCGCGATCTTTATCGCATCTTGCCTTATTTCATCTGGATAGCCTTCTGCCTTTGCAAGAATTTTTTCATAAATATCAGCTGAGATACTAAAACTTTCTTCTAAGTTATTAATTACTTCTAAGTAATAAAATTTATCTTTAACTAGGCTAATGATTCTATTGATATTTAAATCCTTATTAATGCTTCCCTTTAAGATAAGTCTATAGAAATTCTTATCCTTATCATTAAGCTCTTCAAATTTATTAATTATATCTTCGAATTCATCTTCTTCGTTTATAATTATTTCTTTTATAATAAATTCCCTTAGGGCAAATGGAATAAATTTTACGCTGCCGCTAAGTGTATCGACCTCATAAAAACCATGTTCGCCAAGCTCACCAAAGTCAAGCGGCTCAAGTGAACCAGGATAGTAGGCCTTCTCAGCCACTTTCCCATGCTTATGTATATGACCTAAGGCGATGTAGTCAAAGCCCGATGCTAAAAGAGGCTCTATATCAATCTTGTATTTACCATCAGCTAGGTCGCCATGAAGGCTCGCGATATTGAATCTATCTTTATCAAGATTTACTTTTTGGAGAGCAAAACCATTCTCAATGCTATTAAGCCATGAAGCGCCATATATGGTGATATTCTCTGCTATATCCATACGTTCAAGTGTATTTGTCTTAAAGACATGTAGATTTTCTGTGAAATTATTAAATAAATAATCATCTGTATAATAATCATGATTGCCGCATGAAAGAACGATGTTTCCGTAGTAGCTGTCAATGATGCACATCATGTGCTTTGTCTCTGTATATGTAAGCGCATCTCTTTCAAACAGGTCTCCGCTAATGACTATAAGATCAATTTTATTCTCATTTGCATAATTAATAAGCCTTTCAAACGTTATGAAAAGCTCATTTTTTCTATCCTCAGACCTAGCGCCAAGCGTTTTACTTTTATATTTAAAGCCTAGGTGCAGGTCTGCTGCGTGAATAAATTTATTAATAAACATAGCTATACCTAATTAAATCACTTTCAGACATAATCTTTTTTATAAGTGAAAAATCAAAATTCTCGCTGTCTTTTTTATTAAAGATGGAAAAGCTATTTGCTATCTTTAGGGAAGTCTCTAGATCATACTTCCTCTCAAAGCCTATGGCAAGGCCAAGAAGCGACATGTTCTTATCAATCTTAATATAAGGCTTCTTCTCGTAATCAAATAAGTAGTAGCAATCCTTTGTAAATATAATCAAATTGTCATTAAATTTAATAAGAATAATTCTGTCCTTGTCGATGGCCATAAACTTAACGACGCTAATTATGTCATCAAGCGTACTTAGTCTAAGATTAAGTATGTCGCTTAAATCCTTATAGTCCATGGACATGGCGAAGACGTTTGAGTCGATACATAATTTCATCGTGCTCTTTGAGGCAGATACGAAAAGTTTCTTCATGTATCTATTGGAAACGTCTATAAGTCCTTGATAAAAGTCTGGACTAATATTGTTGTCAAAGTCCTCCATAAGTAGTGTGACTCTTGTGTCATAGACGATGTCATCAAATCTATCCACAAAGTTAAGTTCATCGTCTCTAGTTATACGAGGAGCGTTCTCGATGATTCTTGTAGTTCTTGTATTTTCTTTAATATCAAGCACGGCTCTCGCCTCATCCTTAATAGTAATTAAGTAGTAATCAGCTAGGTAGCTCTCTAAGTAGTTTCTATACTTCATAGCTGTATAGCCGCCTGCGTATGAAAGCACTTTGTAATCTTCTTTTAAGCTGTGAAAGATTTCACTCGCAAGAAAGTTTGAACCATAGAACGAATCATTAAGTATCTCAGCTGAGTTCTTAGATGCAAGGTAAAGCTTGTCTAAGCCCAAGGCTTTATATCTAATCAAATCAGTGTTTAATAATAAAATCATCTCTCTGCCTCCTCTTCTATTTATATTATACACTATAATCGAAAATATTTCTTCATAAATTGTAAAAAAAGCTTTATTTATACTATTATTTAGTATATAATATATCAGAGGTGATTAATTTGTCAAAAAAATTATTCTCTTTTTTATTGCTCGTCTCTATACTATTGACAAGTATCAATGTATATGCGAGTGAAGTGACAAATCAAGAGGAAGATCCTAATCAGACGGCTAGCTTTGCTTTTAATTATGATCTTGCAATTAAAAATGTTAATATAGTCAACCCAGCGAGAAACGAAATTTTATATAAGTATAACATCGCCATCAGCGGTGGCAAGATTAAACAGATCACTAAGGGTGATGTCAAGGCCAATAGAGTGATAGATGGTGAAGGAGCTATGCTGCTTCGCGAGTTTATCGACATGGACAGCACCAATGTTTCCAGGGAGATTGACTTACTTAAAACTGCTGACGGTATTGGTAAGAGCGTTAGAACTACAACTGCCGATATTGATGCTTGGTCCAAGAGCGTTGAAAGCTCCTTATCGACTATTGACTACTTATCGATTACGGACTCTGAAAGTATTAAAAACGCTGTAATTAAAGAAAATGAGATGAAGTATGACGACGCGGCCATTAAGCAAATAGTTGAGGCTATATTAAAGGAAAAGGAAGCAAAATCTGCTGGCGTTAAAATTTCAATCGAAGAAGCAAATGACCTTAATCTATTAATCAATACAATCAAAGCGATTGACGAAGATAACTTTGTCTACTATATCAAGCTAAGTAAGCTTAAGCACGAGAACATCATTCAGACGATAAATCAAATTTCTGATATTATCAAGGACAGCAAGAATAACTTTGTCCTATGCGATATGAATGACTTTGGAGGTCCGGATAAGATCAAAGCCATAAACTCTTTGATTGACAAGCATAACGAAGAGAACGAGAATCTTTACTACACATTTAACCCGTTCAAATACATCGTTCTGACAAACTTTAAGGACAATATTGATATTGTTAAAAAATATAATAACAACACGTCAAAGCTTCAGCTTGCGAGCTCAAATAACTTCTACCAAATTCATCAGTACAAAGACATAATCAATACTAAGGAAGATGTTATTATTCACGACGCGCTTAACGACTCGGACATAAGCATAATGATAAGGTCAAAGTACTCGCTTATAGCAAGCAACCCGAATCTTGCAAATACATCGACTAAGCTCTACCCTGTCAATGTAAATTCATTTTTAGAATACATTAGACTGGCAAATGACTTAGGCGTAGACAGTATAGAAATTACGAGAAAGCTAACGTATCTGCCATACAAGGTACTTAATTTGGATAGATATATGAACGCATCGACCATTGAAGTGGGTCAAAATGCTTCGTTCTTAACTATCAATTCAAAAAACATCGGCATCAACTCAAATATTCAGAACGTTAAGCCAAGCTTGGGCGTAAAATATCTTGTTCATAATGGCATAGTTACATTTAACCATAATCAATACAATCAAAATGGAGCTAGATCCTTTATTATTAATAATCTAGAAAGAAATGACGATGTTAAGAAATTTGATATCACTTATGAAACAGACGTATCAAAGAATACAGCTCTTGAGCACGCCTACATCATTGATGGCATCAAGTATATAAGCTTAGAAGAACTAATAGATCCGCTAAACCTTGTTTATAATAATGAAGCTAACGGCAAGTATACTATAGGCAATCTTATCAACGTCGAGCTTGGTACTAGTGATGCAAGCCTAGGAGCTGAAAAGGTTCATCTTACAAAGGAAGTAATTACTTATAACGACTCACTTGTGATTCCACTGGAAGATTTAAGTAAATTATTTCAAAACTATTTTAAATGTGAAGTAAGTGAAGATCACATAAGCATAAAGTCAAGCAATAACTCAAAGATGCTTGACACAAATGATTCAGTCGAAAAGAAAGAAAGCACACCGCTGATAATCAAATCAAGCTACATAATCATGTCATACATATTTTCAGCCTTGGTTGTGGCCTTCTTATTAAATACATTAAAGAAGAAAAAGAGGAGAAAAAATGGAAAACTATAATTTAAAATCTATTTTAGGACCGATAATGATAGGCCCATCAAGCTCACACACTGCAGGAGCTGCAAGACTTGGAAGGATAGCAATGAAGCTAGCACCAAAGGGCTTCAATAAAGTATCTTTTTACTTACACGGCTCTTTTAGAGAAACATACATGGGTCACGGCACTGATAAAGCGCTACTAGCTGGGGTTATGGACTTCTTCCCTGACAGCGAAGAGATCAAAAACTCATTTGAAATTGCTGATGAAAGAGGACTTGAGTACGAATTTATCAAATCAGACCTTGGCTACGTTCATCCAAATACTGTTAAGATGGTCTTTCACTACGATGATCAAGATGACTTCTACGTTCAAGGTAGCTCTATAGGCGGAGGTAGTATACTTATAAAAGATATCAATGGCGCTGACGTTGAATTCTCTGGCGAAAAACCTACTTTAGTAGCTAAGTACATTGATAAGAAAGGAATACTATCAAGAATAACTGCAACATTTGCAATATCTGGCATGAATATCGCCGATATGCATGTAGACAGAACTGGTAAAGTCGCTACACTTATATGCGAGCTTGACTCTGACTTTGATGATGCAACCATAAAAGACATTGGAAGGATAGATGACTTCTTATTTGTTAAGTATTTAAACCCTGTTAAGGAGGATAATTAATATGTATACAAGTGCAAAAAGCATGATGGATGCATGCAAAGAACAAAATAAAACTATATATGAATTGCAACTCGATCAAGAGATGGAAGCAAGTGATATGACTAAGGAAGAAATATATGATTACCTTAGAAAAACATATGAAATAATGAAAAAGTCAGCAAACGCTGGTCTTGCAGAGCCCATCACTTCAATGAGTGGAATGACTGGTAAAAATGCATTTAAAGTTAATGATTACTCTATGAATTCTAAATCAATTTCAGGCTCGCTTATAACAAAAGCCATGGCAAGAGCACTTTCTACATCAGAAGTAAATGCTTCTATGGGTAGGATAGTTGCTGCACCTACAGCAGGCGCCTCAGGTATACTTCCTGCAACGCTTGTTACTATGCAAGATGAATTTGATTATAGTGATGAAGAAATATTCAACGCATTACTTACTGCTTCAGCAGTTGGCGAAATAATTGCAGTTAACGCAACTATATCAGGTGCTGAAGGCGGATGTCAAGCAGAGTGCGGTGCTGCCGCTGCGATGGCTGCCGCAGCCATCATAGAGCTTAGAGGCGGAAGTATAGACGATATATTCACCGCAGCAAGCTTTGCTCTTAAGAACATCATGGGACTTATATGCGACCCAGTTTGTGGTCTTGTCGAGTACCCTTGCAATCTAAGAAATGCATCGGGCGTTGTTAACGCAATCATATCAGCAGACTTAACACTAGCTGGCGTTGAAGCACTAATACCTTTCGACGAAACAGTAGGAGCCATGGGTAATGTTGGTAAGGAACTACCAGTTTCATTAAAAGAAACAGCCATAGGTGGTATAGCTGGAACAGAAACAGCACAAAGATTATACGAAGAATTTTTAGATAAATAGTTTTGTGGATATAATATGAGCTCTCGATATGAGAGCTCTTTTTTTGTGGATTGTATAATGGCAATAAAAAAACAAGTAGCACTTCACTACTTGTTCATTGAATATTATATTGGTGCCGAAGGCGGGGGTCGAACCCGCACGGTATTGCTACCGCAGGATTTTGAGTCCTGTACGTCTGCCAATTCCATCACTTCGGCTTACCTATATATATTAACATACTTTAAAGTAAAAATCAAGAAAAAATTTTTTAATATTATTATTTTACTTGTAATAAATTATAAATCTTCTTCAGCTTTTAGAAATATTTCTCTTGCTTTTTCATACTTAGCAAGTCTTTCTCTATCTTTATCAGTAATTTCTTTAAGTCTACTTAAATTCATATTGTCTTCTAAATCAGATAGTTTCACTTTTCTTGCTAATGGATTTGCTTTAATCTTATCTATGTAATCAAAATAAGGCACGGACTTATCATGAGTAAGTGTTTTAAGTGCCTCTACTTGCTCTTCATCTAAAAATGTAAACTCACTTAGCTTATACTTGTCACTATCTTCAATTACATCATGAAGTAGGCCTATCACCTTTGCTCTTTTGTCTTTTATTTTAAGTGATACTCTTAGTGGATGTAAAAAATATGCCTTGCCGCCTTTATCTTTTTGACCCTTATGAGCCTTATACATAATTAAAAACGCTTTAAACCACTTTAACATTTTATACCTCCAATAAAAAATATCTATATATAAAAAATAAATAAGGCTCCAATCAAGGAGCCTCACTTATATTAGTCTTCAATGCCTAATTTTTTGAATATTAACTTATAACCATCAGCACCATAGTTAAGTGATCTGTTGATTCTTGATATAGTTGCTGTTGAAGCGCCTGTTGCAACTTCGATTTCGTTGTAAGTTTTGTTTTCTTTAAGTTGTTTTGCTACTTCAAGTCTTTGAGCTATTGCTTGAATTTCTTTGATAGTACAGATGTCTTCAAAGAATCTGTAGCATTCTTCCATTGTTTCTAGCGATAAGATTGCTTCGAAGAAGCCATCAGTTTGTTCGCTTTTTAATTTTGAACTGTAAGCCATTTCCATTCCTCCCTATATATTTCTTTTTAGAATAATCCTACTATCTCACCTGATGGTAGTATGTCAATCTTGTCAGCTGCTGGTACCTTTGGTAAGCCTGGCATAGTCATTATGCTGCCAGTAAGAGCTATCAAGAAGCCAGCACCGTTTGATACTTTTACTTCTCTTACTACTATGTGGAAGCCTTCAGGTCTTGCAAGTAAGTCTGGGTTGTCTGATAATGAATATTGTGTCTTAGCAACGCAGATAGGCATCTTGTCTAAACCTAATTTTTCAAGGTTCTTGATGTTCTTAGTTGCTGGTACAGTAAATTCAACTCCGTCAGCTCCGTATACTTCTTTAGCGATGATTTCTAATTTTTCTTTGATTGATAGATTTACATCATATAGTGGTTTGAAGTCAGCTTTGTCTTCGTCGCAAACTTTAACTACTTTCTTAGCAAGTTCAAGTGCGCCGTCGCCACCCTTTGTAAATACTTCAGTTAATGCGCATTCAATACCCATTGCAGCAAGTTTTTCTTCCATGAACTTAATTTCATTTTCAGTATCACTTGGGAATCTATTGATTGCTACAACTGGTGGTAAACCGAACTTTTTGATGTTTTCTATATGTTTTTCAAGGTTTGCAAAGCCTTTTTCAAGTGCTTGTAAATCTTCTTTATCGTAATCTTCCTTATTAGCTCCACCGTGATGTTTTAGAGCTCTGATTGTTGCAACGATAACTGCGGCTGATGGTTTTAGTTCGCCAAATCTACATTTGATATCTAGGAACTTTTCTGCACCAAGGTCAGCACCGAAACCTGCTTCAGTAACTGTGTAATCAGCTAGCTTCATACCAAGTTTAGTTGCCATGATTGAGTTACATCCGTGAGCGATATTAGCAAATGGTCCGCCGTGGATAAGTGCTGGAGTATTTTCAAGTGTTTGAACAAGGTTTGGCATGATAGCATCTTTCATTAATAATGTTACTGCGCCTTGTGCGTTTATGTCCTTAACGTAAACTGGTGATCCGTCACGTCTATAAGCAATTATAACTCTTGATACTCTTTCTTTAAAGTTTTCAAGACTAGTTGATAGACATAATATAGCCATGATTTCTGAAGCTACTGTTATGTCGAAACCGTCTTCTCTAGGGTAGCCATTAGGTTTTCCGCCTAGACCAACTATTACGTTTCTTAAAGCTCTGTCGTTTAAGTCAACACATCTCTTCCAAACAACTCTTCTAACGTCGATGCCTTGTTCATTTCCTTGGTGGATGTGGTTATCAAGCATAGCTGAGATTAAGTTATTTGCTGATGTTATTGCGTGGAAGTCTCCTGTGAAGTGTAAGTTGATATCAGCCATAGGAACTACTTGTGCGTAGCCACCGCCTGCTGCTCCACCCTTAACTCCAAATGATGGTCCTAATGATGGTTCTCTTAGAGCTGAGATAGCTTTTTTGCCTAATTTATTTAAAGCCATAGATAAACCGATGTTAACAGTTGTCTTACCTTCACCTGCTGGTGTTGGGTTGATAGCTGTAACTAAGATTAGTTTACCATCTTTTTTATCTTTTAGCTTATCAAAAACTCTTAGGTCTACCTTAGCTTTGTAGTGACCATATTGTATTAAGTCCTCATCATCAATATTTAAATTAGCTGCTATTTCTGTTATGTCTTTCATTTTTGCTTCTTGAGCAATTTGTACGTCCGTTTTCATTTGTACCTCCTTATAACTTTATATGAAACGTAGATTTAATTTTATACTCTACAGTATTATATATACCACATTTAATAGTTTAATAAACTAATTTATACTATAAATATATATCTTAATACAAATAATACTGAAAGCACCCACATAAGTGGAGAAACTTCTTTTGTTTTGCCAGCAACTGTTTTTAATAAAGTGTAGCTGATCATACCGAAGAAGATACCTTCAGCAATGCTATATGCAAATGGCATCATAGCTATTGTTAAGAATGCTGGGATTGCTTCTGTGTAATCTCTAAAGTCTATGTCCATGATAGGTTCCATCATAAACATACCAACTGTGATAAGTGCTGGTGCTGTTGCTGCTGATGGTACTAGTGTAAATATTGGTGCGATGAATAATGCTAGTAAGAACATAACTGCTGTTGTTAATGATGTTAATCCAGTTCTTCCGCCTTCTGCTACACCTGCTGATGATTCAACAAATGTAGTTACTGTTGAAGTACCTAGCATTGAGCCAACTACTGTACCTACTGAGTCAGCGAAGAAAGCCTTGCTAACTCTAGGAAGTTTACCATCTTTATCAAGCATATTTGATTTTGATGCAACACCTGCTAGTGTACCAACTGTATCGAACATATCTACAAATAAGAATGTTAATACTGCCATAAACATTTGTGTAGTGAATATTTGAGAAAAATCAAATTTAAATGCTATTGGTTCAACTGATGGTGGTAGTGAGAATATTTTGAATCCTTCTGGTATTGTTGTTATACCCATTGGGATGCCTATGATTGTTGTAATTATGATACCTAATAATAATGCGCCTTTAACTTTTCTTATTACTAGTATAAATGTTATTACTAAACCGATAAGTGCTAGTAGCGCTGTGCCTTCTGTGATATTTCCAAGTCCTAGAATTGTTCCTTCAGGATGAACTATAATGCCTGATCCTGATAGACCTATTAGTGATATGAATAAACCTATACCTACTGAAACTGCTTTCTTTAATGTCAATGGTATAGCATCAAAAATTACTTCTCTTCCCTTAAATAATGATAGAGCGATAAATATAATACCTTCTATCAATACTGCAGTTAGAGCGAATTCCCAAGAAAGTCCTTGGTTAGCTACTACTGTATAAGCAAAGTATGCGTTTAAGCCCATGCCTGGTGCTAAGGCAAATGGATACTTAGCGTATAGTGCCATGATTAAGGTAGCAATTGCAGCTGATAGTGCTGTTGCTGTAAATACTGCGTTTTGATCCATGCCTGTTGAGCTTAAAATAATTGGGTTTACTACTAGGATGTATGCCATAGTCATAAATGTTGTAATACCGGCAATTATTTCAGTTTTTGTGTTAGTGCCATGTTTTTTTAGTTCAAAAAACTTCTCCATTTCTTTTACCTCCTAATGTCTAAAATGTCTCATATGAGTGAATATCATTGCTATATTGTGTTCGTTGCAGCACTTTATAACGTCTTCATCAGCTACTGATCCGCCCGGTTGAATGATGGCTGTAACGCCTTGTTTAGCTAGTAATTCAACTGAGTCAGTGAATGGGAAGAAAGCATCTGATGCAAGCACTGCTCCTTTTGCTTTGTCTCCTGCCATCTTAACTGATCTTTCTACTGTGAAGAATCTATTGACGCTGCCAAGACCTATGCCGACTGTAGCTGAGTCTTTTGCAAGTAATGTTGCGTTTGACTTGCAGTTCTTAACGACTTTCCAGCCAAATTTAAGGTCTTCTATTTCTTTTTCAGTTGGTTTTCTATCTGTAACGCATTCAAAGTCTTCGAAAAGTTCTGTGTCTCTATCTTGAAGTATCATTCCAGATAATACTTTCTTCATATCTTTCGATGTGTATTCGTTATTAGTAATATTGTCTATTGTTAATATTCTTCTGTTTTTCTTCTTATCTGTTAGTATCTTAAAAGCTTCTTCTGAATATGATGGAGCCATGATTACTTCTAGGAAGATGTCTCTCATCTCTTCAGCTGTTTGGGCGTCTATCTCTCTATTGGATGCTATGATGCCGCCAAAGATAGATTGATCGTCACAGTCACGAGCCTTTCTAAATGCTTCTGCTATAGTATCTGCTGAGCCAACTCCACATGGGTTAGTGTGCTTAACTGCAACTATAGTTGGTCTTTCAGTAAACATCTTTAATGTTTCAAGTGCGCCATTGGCATCGTTAATATTGTTAAATGATAATTCCTTGCCATGTAATTGCTTAGCTGATACTAAAGAGCCTTCTTCAACTTTTGATTCTTTATAGAAAGCCGCATTTTGATGAGGGTTTTCACCGTATCTAAGTGAGCTAATCTTCTTATAGCCCTTTGTGTAGTACTCAGGAAATTCAATTTCTTGTTTTTTATTGAAGTACTCAGCAATTAGTGAATCGTAATAAGCTGTGTAGTTAAATACCTTTCCAGCTAGATACTCTCTTGTCTTAAGAGATGTTTCTTTATTTTCTTTTAGCTCTTTAAGAACTAAATCAAAATCACTTGGATCCATAATAACTGTCACAAACTTATAGTTTTTAGCAGCCGCTCTAATCATAGATGGTCCACCTATATCTATCTTTTCGATAATCTCTTCGTGTGTTTTACTTGGATCATTAACATATTCTTCGAATGGATATAGATTGTTAACTATGATGTCGATGTCTGATATATCCATCTTTTTGATAAATTCTTTATCTTCTTCAAGATCTCTTCTATAAAGAATACCACAGTGGATATATGGGTTAAGTGTCTTTACCCTACCATCTAAACATTCTGGAAAATTTGTTACTTCAGTAACTTCTTCTACTTTTAAGCCAGCGTCTATGAGCTTTTTATATGTTCCACCAGTTGAAATTATGCCGTAGCCTAGATTTTCTAGTTCTTTTGCAAATTCAACTATTCCTGTTTTGTCATAAACACTAATCAATGCTTTTTTCATCAATTTTGCCTCCTATAATTTTATCTATCGCTTCAATCAAAATCTTGTGCTCTATCTCATTTAAAATCTTCTTCTGCAAAGATTCTGCCGTTTCGTCTTCATCTAGCTTGATTTTTCTTTGTATAATTATCTTGCCTGTATCAGTACCTTCATCAACAAAGTGCACGGTCGCTCCAGAGTATTCGTCCCCTGATTTAATAACGCTCTCGTGAACCTTAATGCCCCAAAAACCATCGCCGCAATGCTTTGGTATTAGTGAAGGATGTATGTTGATGATTTTGCCTCTATACTTTTCTATAAATTCATGCGATAGAATCTTTAAGTATCCTGCAAGCACGATTAAATCTGGCTCGTACTTATCTAAAACTTCCAATATAGCGTGATTAAATTTATCGCTATCAGCATATTTTTTAATACTAAAGTAGTAGGAGTCAATACCATTGTCCTTGGCTCTTTCTAATGCATAGGCTGCTTTTCTATCACTAATAAGGCAAACTATCTCAGCATCAAGCCTCTTTTCTTTAACTGCATCGATTATGGCTTGAAAATTAGTACCAGAACCAGATGCTAGAACGGCTATTTTAAATTTAGACATATCTTTTCCTTAGTTTCTTTTTCTTCTATATGTCCTAAGATTACATAGTCTTCACCGTGCTTCTTAAGAAGCTCTTCAGTTTTTGCTAAATCGTCTTTAGATACTGCAAATACCATGCCTATGCCCATATTGAATGTGCCGAACATCTCTTCAATGTGTACGTCTGCCCAATTCATTAAGTATCTAAATATTGCTGGTATTTCATAATCTTTTAAATCGATAACAGCTGTGTAGCCGTCTTTAATCATTCTAGGAATGTTTTCGTAGAAGCCGCCACCTGTGATGTGTGAAATCGCCTTAACATCAATGTGTTCGATGATATCCATCATTGGATTGTAATAAATTCTTGTTGGTGTAAGTAAAACATTTACTAAAGTATCGTCAAGTCCCTCGTACTCTTTGTTTACATCAACTTTATCATTATCAAAAATAATTTTTCTTACTAGCGAAAAACCATTCGAGTGAACGCCGCTTGATCTTAAACCAATGATAACGTCACCGTCTTCAATCTTTGAGCCATCAATAATCTTGTCTTCATTAACTACGCCAACAGCAAAACCTGCTATATCGTACTCGCCTTCTGCGTAGAAGCCTGGCATCTCAGCTGTTTCTCCGCCTATAAGCGCAGCGTGACTCATCTTGCATCCCTCAGCAACGCCTGATACTATCTCAGCCATCTTTTCAGGGATAAGCTTTGATGAAGCGATGTAGTCTAGGAAGAATAATGGCTCAGCACCTTGGCAAATGATGTCGTTGACACACATTGCCACAGCATCTATACCGATGGTGTCGTGCTTATCTAGGATAAATGCTAGCTTCAATTTTGTTCCTACACCATCTGTACCGCTTACTAATACTGGTTTATCGTACTTATTTAAGTCTAATTTAAATAAACCGGAAAAGTTTCCTATATCGTTTAAAACTCCGTCTCTGTTTGTAGATTTGATTAGGTTTTTGATAAGTTTTACCTCTTCATAACCCTTAGTCTTATCTACACCAGCGTCTTTATATGTTAGTCCCATAGCTCTACCTACTTATTAAGCTCTGCATCGATCTTAACGATGTCATCTCTCATTTGAACCTTGTAGTCTTCAAGCTTCTTAGCAAGTTCATCGTATTTGATAGCTAAGATTTGTACAGCTAGTATTGCAGCATTTTCAGCGCCATTAACAGCAACTGTAGCTACTGGAACGCCCTTAGGCATTTGAACTATTGAAAGAAGTGAATCAAGTCCATCCATTAAAGAGCTCTTTACTGGAACTCCTATAACTGGTAGAGTACTAAGTCCTGCTATGACTCCTCCTAAGTGTGCAGCCTTACCTGCAAATGTTATGATTGCCTCAATACCATTGGCTTTTGCGTTTTTAGCAAAGTCAAATGCTACTTCTGGTGTTCTGTGAGCTGAGATAACTCTTGTCTCATACTCAACCCCAAAATCATCAAGTACCTTTTGTGATTTTTCAACAACCTCTTTATCAGAGATGCTGCCCATTACTAATGCAACTTTCATATAATAACACTCCTTTAATTAAAATATTTTAAATATTCCTCATTTATATAAAATTTTAGGTCCTCGCTTCTAACGTAGTGAGATCCTATATTGGAACTGCCTACCTCATCCTTGTAATAATACAAGATTATGGAATTATCCACGATATAATAATTTTTGATATTGTTTCTAATGCTGTTCTTTTCTTCTTCAGTCTTAGTTAAATCCTCAAGTATCGTTTCTCTAACATTTTGTTCTTTCTTGATTAAGTCTTCGAAGCTAATCTCTTCAGCGCTATTAAAATTGAAGGTCTTTGTGTAGAATTTGCTCGAAGTACTATCATCATTGTAGACGCTATTGATGTAGAAACATAATGATACCAAGCTATCATCCGATCTAGCAATATCGTATGTGAAATACATTTTCTTAAGCTTAGCATCGTTCTTTGCCTTTTCAACTTGCTCGTCAACAAATTTCTTGATTTGCTCGTTAATATTATTTCTATAAGCTCTCTTAACGTCTTCAGTACTGAAAAATACTGGATAAGCAAGACTATACTTCGCTTCGTTCACTATACCAGTCTTTATGCCATCTATGGCGTTTCTTATATATATAGTGTCAGCGACGATAAATGTATCGTAGTCAAGCAGATAATATAGAACGTCTATAGGTAGATACATCTTCATATCTATAAGCATAGGTGCATAGTCAAGCTCAATTCTGTTCTTATTTGATGTTGTATAGATCTTCGAACCAAGCTTTACCTTTATGTTCTTGATACCTTTTTTGAAATAGCAAGACTTGTCCTCGCCGTTCCAATAGATGTCGAAGTTTAGCTTTGTAAATACCTCTCTTGCCGGTATGAATAAAGCCTTTGTTGAGTCTTTCTTGCCTTCTACTTCAAGAACTTTATCTTCTAAGTCTGAGTTAACAAGGCCTGATATTTTATTTATTTTTGATTCTTCAATGTTTTTTGCATAAGAAGTAAAACTCATCAAAAACATTAGAGCAGATAAAAGTATTAATAAAAGCTTTTTCATCATACCACCTCTAAATTATTATACCACAAAAGACAAGCTACATTCAAGTAGTACTTTAACAAATGTAAAAAATCCCTATACATATGCGTATAGGGATAGATTTATTTTATTAAAGTTTTCAATTCGTCTATGCTCAAAGTCAAATTCTCTTTGCTCTTAAGGTCTCTTACTGATAATTTCTTATTATCAAGCTCCTCTTGTCCTAGGAAGATGATGTAGTCAAAGCTATAGCTTTCTGCAAAATCAAATATCTTCTTCATCTTCATCTTAAAGTAAAGGACTTCAGAGTGAACGCCTAGCTCGTGTAATTCGTTCAACACGCTTATGGCGTAGCTCATATCTATATCAAGTGGAGCGACTAAGAATGATTTTTCTTCGCTATCAAATTTAGGAAGTATGTTCTTTTCACTCAATTGAAAGAATAGTCTAGTTAGACCGATGGATATGCCAACGCCAGGAAGCTCTCTCTTTGAGTAGAACTGAGTAAGATTTTCGTAGCTACCGCCTCCAGCGACGCTACCAAGCTCCTTGTAGTCATCAAGAACAGTTTCGATTACAGTTGATGTGTAGTAATCAAGTCCTCTTTGTAATTTAAGAGTGAACTTGTAATTATTGTCATCAACTTTAAATAACTTGATATTCTCTAAAACTTCTTTCATCTCAGAAAGACCTTTTAAGAAAGTTTCGTTATCTATACCAAGTCCTTCCAAGTACTTGATAGTCTCTTCATTTGTTCCTTCAAACTCAATAAGAGCAATAATCTCTTTAACAGCATCAGCTTTTATACCTTGATTAAGAAGCAGCTCTTCAAGGCTTTCTCTGCCAATCTTGTCGTACTTATCAAGTGCACGAACAGCCTCTACAGTATCTTCAACGCCTTGGCTCTTTAAGAAGCCATTCATGATATTTCTATTATTAATCATGATAGTGAATCTATCAAAACCAAACTTCTTAAATATAATGCTGATGATCTTAACAAGCTCTGCATCGTAGAACTTCGAAAGCTTTTCGTCGCCTATAATGTCGCAGTCACATTGGTAAAACTCTCTGTACCTACCCTTTTGGTTTCTCTCGCCCCTATAAACCTTGGCGATTTGATACCTCTTGAACGGAAACTTAAGCTCGTGCTCGTGCATGCTCACGTATCTTGCAAGAGGCACAGTCAAGTCAAAGCGCAAAGACGTATCAGTCGAAGTATTTGCAATATTGTAAATTTGTTTTTCAGTTTCACCGCCACCTTTAGCAAGAAGTATCTCAGTCTTCTCCAAAGCAGGCGTATCTATAGGTAAAAAAGAGAATAGTTCATAAGTTTCTCTAATTATGTCCTTCATTTTATTAAAAATCAATTGCTCATGAGGTAAAAGTTCCATAGTACCCGGCAATATCGATGGTTTTACTAGCATATTAATCCTCCATTATCATCAAAGTTCCTACATCAAATATATCATATTCCGTTAAATAAATCAATTCTTTATTGATTTCTCGTGCAAATTCTTCAAGGCGAATACTATTTGCTTCGTCCTTAATAAGACCCGTTAAAAATATCTTATCACGAGCATAGCCACTCGCGCCACCTATAAAGCCATAGTCATAGTCCTTAATCTTTACAAGGCCTTTATCTAGAAGTCTGGACTTGTAGCCAAGATTCTTTATTATTTCATGCAAATATTTGTCGTCCGTCACAAAATATTCGCTTCCTATGTCAATCACAGAGCATTTCACATAGCCTTGAGATGAGTTTATGGTCTTGCCTTCATCAAAACGATTCATTATGTCATCAGCACATGCATCCTTCTTGCAAATCAAGTGCTCGCCCACGCGAAGTGCATTGAACTTCACATCGCCTGGATACTTTTCAAGAGGATCTTCATTTGCATTAATCACATTTATCTTAGTAGCCTTAAAAATCTCATTATAATACTCAAAAGACTCGTGGCTTGCAATTAAAGTCTCCTCATCGTACTTAAAAAGCGACATATCAGGATGCGTCGCGACCGCGCCATTCAAGATTTTGCTCTCAAAAGATGGATAGGCACTTATATTAAATTCATTAAGCTTATCACGAAGTATATCGTAGTAAGCCTTGTCGACTATAGCAATCATTTCATCACCCGGGATAATTATATCACAAAAAGCATTTTAGGCGCAAAAAAAGAGCCAGATATCAATCTAGCTCTTTAGACAAAATCTTATTTTAAAACGTTTCTTCTAAGAGTAACAAACTTCATAGCTGCATCCCATAAGATATCCTTGCCATCTTGAAGGCCTAAAGCTCTTGCAACATTCGCTACAGGAAGCATAGTTCTGTTGTTTTTAATCATAGGTTTAACATCACTTACAAATGCCTTTCCATTAACAATTATATTGTTTGTATCAACAGGGATTTGAACGATGTTTTCCTTGTCAACAAGATATACAGTTCTTGTATTTGCATCCCAAGTTACCATGAAGCCTAAAGATTCGGCAACGTAACGTATAGGAAGCATAGTTCTAGCTTGATAGATGAATGGAGCTATATCCATCCTAACTTGGCTTACAACACCATTAACTGATTTTTGCATAATGCTGTCGTTAATAAATAGTATTGCCTCAAGCTTATCATACTCATTAGTTTCTACAGGTTTTTCTTCTTTACTATCATCTCTATCGTCTCTGTCGTCTCTGTCATCATATATTCTACGAGGTCTACGTCTTTCGTATGAATATCTTGGCACATAAATTTCTTCAAATCTAGCGTAAATATTAATATCGCCTTTAATGATATCTTGATTGCCATATAGATAAGGTGACCATCCAGCAAACTCGTATCCGCTGTAAGGTATTGCTTCTGGAGCAAGTCTTGCTAAATCCTCAAATCTATATCCTCTGTTCTTTTCAATGCGTAGAGTTTCTCCGTATCCGATATATCCTCTGTATGGATTATCTGATAAGAATCTGATTATCCAATAATCTCTAACTTGTGGGTCTGGATCTTGTGGTGTTGGTGGATTTGGTGTATTTCCTTTTTCTATAAATATAGCTTTTACAGTTAAGTTTTTATCAATAGCTGTATCTTTTGCTAAACTCCACTTTTCAAATTCAAAGCCTGGATTTGCTTTTACAGCTGGAGCTTTTAAATCAGATAATTTTTTATTTTCTGTCATTGGAATATAGAAAGTATTAGCACCGTCTACAGTTCCTTTTTTTGCATCTTCTGATTCAAATGTCACAGTCCAATATTCATTTGGACTTGGTTTTACAGTTTCTGGAGCGTTTGGATCAAGTGGTCCAATTATCTTTGGATCTGTTGGTGCTGGTGGATTTTCTTTTGCCTTTACTGTTAAAGCTTTTGTTTCCGCACTTGCATTACCTTTTGTTATTGTAACATTCTTTCCATCATGATCATCTACTGTTAAAGCTGTATCATTTGTTGGTGTTGCTGTTAAGCCATAATCATCAAAATTATCAAAGGTTACATCTTTTGTTAAGCCTTGATTGTCTGTTAAAGTAACTTCTAATTTAGATAAATCTAGTTTATTGCCTTCAGTATAATCTAGTTTAGGTTGCGTTTTAACTTCAATTTTTGCTATATTTTGCGAATCAAATACTTTTGGATTTACTGTTAATGGATCAGTTTCTGCTCTTCCTTTACCTTTTGTTATTGTAACAGTCTTTCCATTGTCAGCTACTTTTAAATCTGCATCGTTTGCTGGATCTGTTTTTATGCCATTTTCATCAAAATCTTCAAATGATACTTCTTTAAATTTATTATTATTGTCGATTAATTTTACTTTTAATCCAGCTAAATCTAATTTTTCTCCCTCTGTATAAATTAAAATTGACGGTTGACTTATAACTTCTATTGTTTTAACATTATCTAAGTCAAAGCCTTTACTATTAACAGTCAAGGCTGCTGTTTCTGCACTTAAATTGCCTTTTGTTATTTTAACTGTTTCTCCATTATGGACAGCAACTGTTAAAGCTGTTTCATTTGCAGGTGTTGCTACTAAGCCATATGTTTCAAAATCTGTAAATGGAACTTCTTTTGTTGTTCCTTGATTATCAGTTAGAGTTACTACTAATCCATCAAGGTCTAGTGCTTCTTCTTCAGTATAAGTTAATTTTTTAGGTTGTTCTGTAACTTCTATGCTTTTAACATGGTCTGGATCAAACACTCTTGCATTTACTGTTAAAGGATCTGTATCTGCACTTCCTTTTCCTTTGGTTATTTTAACAGTTTTTCCATTTTGTTCTAACTTTAACTCAGTACCGTTAGCTGGATCTATTGCAATTCCATTTTCTTTGAACTTTGAAAATTCAATATTCTTTGTTTTCTTATTGCTGTCTGTTAATTTTATTTCTAGACCGCTTAAATCAAGTTTATCTCCTTCTGTGTAGATTAAATTTGTAGGTTGATTTATTACTTCAATACTTTCAACTTTTTCTATATCAAACGGTTTTTCATTTACTGTTACATTTACTTTTGCTTTCAATGTTCCTGCTGATATAATAATTCCGTTATAAGTATGTGATGTTGTTAGTTCTTTGCCATTTTCTGGATCAGATTTAATATTATATTTTCCAAAATCTTTAAAATCTACATTTATACTGTTATTTTGCTTATCTGTTAATGTAACTACTAAACCTGATAAATCTAGTTTGTCTCCCTCTGTATATTCTACATTTGATGGCGGAGTATTAATTGTTAAGTCTACATAATAATTTATATTTATTTTACAGCCCATATTTCTGCCATCTCGAACTTCATATACATATTCTATACTATCAATATTGTCATGTAAACTTAATTTACCTTGATCTATATCAGCATTTTGCAAATTAGAGACATTACTTATATCAAATTTACCTGGTAATATATCCGGATTTACAAGTTTAGTTCCTGGAATTAAAGTCATAGTATAATTTTGAAGATATCCATTAAAACTATTTAATTTAGCATTTTTTGATAAATCTAAAGATGTTAAACTGTTATAGCTACAAGTTACGTCAGTTATTTCTAAACAATTACTTAAATCAAGCTCTTTAAGATTATTAGATTCACAATTAAGTTCTTTTAGATTATTACAATTGCTTAAATCAAGCTTTTCTAGCCTCATATTAGTGCAATATAATGTATCAAGTTTGTTATCATTTGCTAGTTTTAATTCTTTAAATCCTTCATTCCAAGAAATAGAAAGTTTAGTTATAAGTGGGTTATTCTCTAAATTTAGATTTGAAAGTTTATTTTGACTACAGTTTAGATAAGTAAGTTCTTTATTTTTGCTCAAATCTAAATCTTTAATAGCATTTTGTTTACAATCTATCGAAGTTAACTTTGTATTATTGTCTAAATTGAGACTTTCAATATTGTTAGATGTGCACGTAAGATCAATAAGTTCAGTATTTTTATTTAAATTCAACTTCGAAAGATTATTATTTGTGCAATCTAATTTTACTAATTTTTCATTTCTATCTAAAAATAGATTATATAAACCAATCCTCTCACAAATTAGCTCAGTAAGTTCTGTATTATAACTTACATCAAGATTATTTAGCCAGTTAAAAGTACAATCAAGCGTTTTAAGTTTTAAATTTTTACTTAAATCTATCTTACTTACGCCTTGATTACAAAAGTTTAAACTTTCTAGATTTTGAAAATGCTCTATTCCCACTAAACTTTTAATAGGATTTTCATTATATCCATGCTTTTCAAATGATACATCAATATTTTTAACATCATCACATTCTGCTTTACTTAGTGATCCGTCTTTGTTTTGATCATACTTTCTTACATATACCTGAAACAACTCATCAGGAAAGTTATCATCATTTATAAGCACATCTTCCCCCTCAGCATGTACTATGCCGCTTCCAAATGGAAGGTTTGTGAAAAACATGATTAAGGCCAAGACTAAGCCTAAAATTTTTGTTTTTTTCATTTTCATAAATTTCATATCCTTTCTAAATATATTTTTTATCCTTATATATATGTATATATTTTATAAAGTTTCGCTATGTGCGTCTAGATAAACTCAATCCTCCTTCATGACCAAATTTACACATGTCTACACTTTTCCATAAAATATATGATTAAAGAATTTTATTCGAGGCAAAAATATTATACTCTGATAAAATATTATATTGCTTCTATTAAATTATAGAACACTTTTGTCTAATTGTCAAGAGTTTTTATTTTTAAAATATCGCTTATAATATAGTTATATACTCATTTGTAACATTGCCTATCAAAAAAAAAAAAAAAAAAAAAGACTTCTACTGTCTCTTTTTTTGATGAAATTATTGTTTCTATTTAAGTATATTACAAATAAAGTGCAATGCAATTGAAACGCAACTTGCATCTACATCGTTTAAGACAAATAGACCTTAATGCGAAACGTATTTTGCGTTTATATAGTTTAGGCAAATCAATATGCGCTTAAAATGATCTTGCATCTAGATTAATCGTTACAAATCGATGTGCATTTGAAATGATTTAGGCGCAAAAAAAGAAGCGTGCTTCAAACACGCTTCAAGTTTGTGGAGGCGGCAACCAGATTTGAACTGGTGGTCAAGGTTTTGCAGACCTGTGCCTTACCACTTGGCTATGCCGCCAAAAAAATGGAGCGGAAAACGAGATTCGAACTCGCGACCCTCGCCTTGGCAAGGCGATGCTCTACCACTGAGCCATTTCCGCAAATGGTGCCCAGAGCCGGGATCGAACCAGCCACACGTAGATTTTCAGTCTACTGCTCTACCGACTGAGCTATCTGGGCACACTAGTCAGTTCATACTGACTAGTCTATGATACTATAAATTGATTTAATTGTCAAGGCTTTTTTTATATTTATTTAAGATTTTCTTAATATTATAAAGCCATGTTCTTTATCATGCCAAATGACATAAGTAGTGTCGCCCCTGCCATGATTAGCCAAACAAGCACATTAAAGGCAAGTGGCAAGTATGAGAATTTATTTGGCTCTTCTACGTCCAAAGTGCAGTCTGTCTCTTCTGTCACTTCTTTTGTCTTCATCTTTGATAAAACTCTATATAGTACAAAGATTATCACTATTGCTATAAGCACCATAAAGATACCTTGTAATAGGCCTATATCTAAGTCTGCCTCGCCTAGTGTAATCATCTTCATATCGTTTACTGCACCCTCGGCAATATCTTTTTGGAATATGCTAAGTATAACTGAGCAAGTGTTAAATGTGAAGTGACCAAGCATTGACGAGTAAAGTGAATTAGTTTTTTCATTTAATACTGAAAATACATAGCCTAGTATAAATGGCGCTACTATATTGAATGGATTCACATGCATTAGCATAAATAGTAGTGCTGTATAAAAGTATGTGAATTTTCTTCCCTTTGCTCTCTTAGCTGGTGCGCTTAATAGGCCTCTTACGAAGAACTCTTCGCAGATGGCTGGAAGCACGCCTATAATCAAAACGCTATATAGACTCATTAGTCCGCCTGATTTGACGTTGATTTGAGGCACACTTACCTCGCCAAATAGGCTATAGAACTTGATTAAGAGTGTCGACGTTATTCCAACTAATGGATAAACTAAAAGTGTTAGAAGAACTGATATAAGCGCTTCTTTGCCAGTGATTTTATTTAGTCTAAAGTATCTTTTGAAATTAACTTTCTTTTGCTTAACATAAACTAAAACTGGAACTAAGAGTATCAGCACTTCCCCTGCGAATAGGCCTAGGTAAAGGTCTAGTGTTTGAAGCATTGAGCCTAGGAAGATGTATGCAAGGAAAAGCAGTGTGTAAAGCCACGATGCTTTGTTTATGTCTATACCAGTTTTGTTTAATCTATTTTCTTTATACATGTCCCACCTACTTTAATTCTTCTAATCTTGTTAATGTCTTATCTAATAGCTCCTTATAATTATCTAGCTTTTCTCTTTCTTTGTCAACAACATCCTTTGGTGCCTTGCTTACAAATTTTTCATTTGAAAGCTTCTTTTCAAGTCTTTCAACTTCAAAATCTAGCTTTTCTTTTTCTTCCATAAGTCTTTGTTTTTCTTTTTCGAAATCTATTAACTCATTTAATGGGAAGAATAGTTCTGCATTTGTCATCATTATCGATGTAAAATCTTTATTGATGGCGTCTTTATTGTCAAGTATAGTGATCTTGTCTATATGCTCAAGGTCTTTGAAATAGTTAGCGCTGTCAATATAAAGCTTACCTGCTGCTTCGTCGTTTGGATAAACTAGCATTGAGAAGTGCTTTGATGGCTCAATGTTCATGTCTGTCTTCATCTTTCTTATAGCCTTGATAGCACTCTTAATTAATTCTAAATCATTAAGCTCTTCTTCATAGTACTTTATATCCTTTGGCCAATCACTGATGATTAGTGGAGTCTTCCTATTTGGTAGGTAGCTCCAGATCTCTTCAGTGATAAATGGCATAAATGGATGAAGTATCTTTAATATATTTTCTAAGATATATAAAATAACGTTTTGCGCGTTAATATTGTCCCTATCGTATAATCTTGTCTTAACTAGTTCTATATACCAGTCGCAGAAGTCTTCCCAAATGAAGTCTTGTACTTTAGCAGCTGCTATACCTATCTCGTATTTATCAAGATTGTTGTTGATTTCGTCTACAACAGTTTTTAGTCTTGAGATGATCCACTTATCTTCTCTTTCTAATTTGTCGTAGTCAAGGCTATAGTCATCTCTATCATCAAGGTTCATAAGAACAAATCTTGATGCGTTCCACAATTTATTAGCAAAATTTCTTTGTGGCTCTACTTTTTTAACGCTATATTTAATGTCATTACCAGGAGCGTTATTTGTGATTAATGAGTATCTTAGTGCATCGGCGCCATATTCACTAATTACTTGTAGTGGGTCTATGCCGTTACCTAGTGATTTACTCATCTTTCTGCCTTGTACGTCTCTGATAAGACCTGTTAATAAAACGTCTTTGAATGGTACTTCGCCTGTTTGTTCAAGGGATGAGAATATCATTCTACTTACCCAGAAGAAAATTATGTCATAGCCTGTTACTAGTAAGTCTGTCGGGAAGAATCTCTTGTAATCATCTGAGTCTGTGTCTGGCCAGCCAAGTGTTGAGAACGGCCAAAGAGCTGATGAGAACCATGTATCAAGTGTGTCTTCATCTTGTTTTAGATGAGTAGATCCACACTTATCACACTTTTCTGGTTTTTCCTTGCTAACGATGTACTCGCCACAGTCTTCACAGTAATAAACAGGAATTCTGTGTCCCCACCATAGTTGACGAGAAATGCACCAGTCTCTGATGTTTTCAAGCCAATTTTCATATATCTTGCCGAACCTTTCAGGGATAATGTTTACTTTATTTTCTCTATATGCTTCAAGGGCTTTTTTAGCCATATCTTCCATCTTAACGAACCATTGAAGTGAAGCTAGCGGCTCGATGATGGTATTGCATCTTTCGCAATGACCAACAGAGTTTTCGTGTTTCTCTACCTTTACCAATAGACCTTGTTCATCAAGATCCTTAATGATTCTCTCTCTAGCTTCATATCTGTCAAGACCCTTATAAGCGTAAGCATTTTCATTCATCTTAGCATCTTCGTCTATGACTATAAGTTGACCAAGATCGTGTCTAGCACCTACTTCGAAGTCGTTAGGGTCATGTGATGGCGTAATCTTAACGCAGCCAGTACCGAAGGATGAATCAACGTATTCATCGGCGATAACTGGTATTTGTCTATCTGTTAGAGGCAAGTCAAGTGTTTTGCCAACTAAGTCAGTATATCTTTCATCGTCTGGATTAACAGCTACTGCTAAGTCCCCTAAAAGTGTTTCAGGTCTAGTTGTTGCAATAGTTACAAAGCCAGTCTTGTCTGAGTATGGGTACTTTATGTACCACATCTTTCCCTCTTGTGGCTCATGAATAACTTCTGTATCGGATATAGCTGTGTGACAGTGTGGGCACCAGTTAACTATCCTCATTCCTCTATAAATATAATCTTTTTTGTATAATCTTTCAAATACTTCGTAAACGGCCTTTGTTAAGTGCTCATCAAGCGTAAAGCTATCGCGTGACCAATCACAAGATGAACCAAGCTTCTTTAGCTGCTCTTTGATGTTGCCGCCGTACTTGTGAGTCCAGTCCCAAGCTTCTTCTAGGAACTCTTCCCTTGTTAAGTCGCTCTTCTTAACGCCTTCTTCTCTAAGCTTTTCAACAACTTTTGCTTCTGTTGAAATGGACGCGTGGTCAGTTCCAGGTAGCCAAAGTGCGTTGTAGCCTTGCATTCTCTTGTATCTGATAACAAAATCTTGTATAGTGCCATTAAGCGCGTGACCAAGGTGAAGGTTACCTGTTACATTTGGTGGCGGCATGATGATGGTAAATGATTCTTTACTATCGTCAGTACTTGGCTTAAAATACTCATTGTCCATCCAAAATTTATAAATATTATCTTCAAATTCTGCTGGATTATATGATTTCTCTAAATTTTTCATAATTCCTCCTGAGTAAAGTTTATATTATACCTCCATGATTACTGGAAGTATCATAGGATTTCTCTTCATAGTTTGATATATATACTTCTTCAAACTGTCTCTGATAGCATTTTTAATGCTTGACCAGTCTTTAATGTTTCTTCTTTGGCAATCTTCTATGGCTAAAACAACTTTTTTCTTTGCTTCTTCCATAAGATCATCAGCTTCTCTGACATAGACAAAGCCTCTGGATATAATGTCTGGACCAGCTATAGTTGAGCCGTCTTCTTTACTTAATGTCAATACGACTATGATCAAACCGTCTTCAGATAAGTGCTTTCTATCTCTTAAAACGATATTACCAACATCGCCGACACCAAGACCATCGACCAAGACATTGCCTGAAGTAACCTCATCAACAATTTCAGCCTTTCTCTTATCAAGTTCAAGCACTTCACCGTTATTCATGATGAAGATGTTCTTAGGATTCATGCCCATGCTCTCAGCGAGTTGCGCATGTAACTTAAGATGTCTTTGTTCGCCATGAACTGGTATGAAATATCTTGGCTTAAGTAGTGAATGTATTAGCTTAAGCTCTTCTTGACAAGCGTGCCCTGAAACGTGTATTTCACCAAGTGATTCATAAATAACTTTTGCATCAAGCTCTATAAGCTTGTTAATTACCTTTGATACAGCATTTTCATTGCCTGGTATCGGATGAGCTGAAAGTATAATTAAATCATTTGGTGTAAGCTGAATTTTTCTGTGCTCATTGTAGGCAATCCTTGTAAGAGCACTCATTGGCTCGCCTTGTGAACCAGTTGTTATGATACAAATCTCGCTGTCATCATACTTATTCATCTTATTTATATCAATTATACTTGAGTCTTTAACTCTTAAGTAGCCTAAATCCTTAGCAACTTTAACGTTATTTATCATGGACCTGCCTGATAAAACTATTTTTCTGCCGTGTTTTTCAGCCGCTTCTATAATTTGCTGAATCCTTTGCATATTTGATGCAAATGTCGCAACTATGATTCTATTCTCAGTATATTCGTGGAAAATAGTTCTAAATGTCTCTCCGACTACTCTTTCACTTAGAGTGTAGCCCTTTCTTTCAACGTTTGTACTTTCTGCCAATAGGCAAAGCACACCTTTATCTCCTAGCTCAGCGAACCTATTTAAATCGTTCACTCCACCCATAATTGGCGTAAAGTCAATTTTAAAGTCACCTGTGTGAACTATAACGCCTGCAGGTGTGTGAAATGCTAGTGCTGCTGAGTCAGGAATACTATGGCATTGTCTAATGAATTCGACAACAATTTTCCCTAATCTAACCTTATCGTTAAAGTTTACCACATGCATTTTAGGTTTTAAGTTGTGTTCCTTTAACTTATTTTCTAAGAGTCCTAAAGTTAGTCTAGTACCGTAAATAGGTACATGTATCTTCTTTAAGACGTATGGTATTGCTCCTATGTGGTCCTCGTGACCATGCGTTAGGACTATACCTTTAATTCTCTCCTTATTTTTTTCTAAATATGTGATATCTGGAATTACGATATCCACGCCCAGCATCTCGTCCTCTGGAAATGTCATACCGCAATCGCATATAACTATATCGTTATCACATTCAATAAGAGTAATATTCTTTCCGATCTCATTCAGACCACCCAGCGGGATGATCCTTAGTTTGTTACTCTTTAACATCGTCTCCTCCTTTTATTTATTTGTTTTATCTAATTCTTCAAAGGCTTCTTGAGCTTCTCTTAGCTCCTCGTCGTCTAAGCCTGTGAATACTAAATTCCCTTCATTATCCTCACTATACTTCATTATATAGTAATCTTCGTCTTCTTCGCTTTCATACATTACTACATACTTGTCAGTATCAATCTCAAATGTAGCTTCGACGATAAGTTCTATCTCATTACCATCATCGTCATGAAGCAGTATTTTATTATCCATTTTTTCCCCTTTGCATATCTAAATATGTTCTTAAAATATAATTTGCCGCGATTGAGTCAACATACTTTTTTCTGTTTTCTCTACGCACATTCGTATCAATTAAAACTCTTGTCGCACTTACTGTTGTCAGTCTCTCATCAACATAGACAACTTCTATGTCATCAAGATTTTTCTTCATAAAATCCATGTACTTCTTTACTTTTTTTGCTTGTGGTCCAAGGCTTCCATCCATATTCTTAGGAAGGCCAACAACCAAAGTCTTTACGCCGTACTGATCAATAATTTCTTTTAACTTGTCTCTATCTTCTAATTTTGAAGTTCTAAATATAGTGTTTAGCGTTGTGACTATAATTTGCAATTCATCTGAAATTGCAAGTCCTACCGTTTTATCGCCAACGTCTAAAGCTAAAATTCTTTCCATAATTTCACCTAAAAATAATAGGGGTTATAAGCCCCTATTAATCATTTCAAATAATCAACGAGTATTGCCTCCAAAAGCTCATCTCTTTCCATTTGTATAATCATCGATCTAGCATCATTGTAGCTTGTTATATATGTTGGATCGCCTGATAAAATGTAACCTATGATTTGGTTGATGGGGTTGTATCCCTTAGCTTCTAGAGCCTCACAAACCTTATTTAATATTTCTTTTGGTGATTGAACTGTTTCCTTTTGAATATTAAATTTCATTGTCTCATCAAATTTCTTATCCATGCTATCACCTCTAAATATAGTATATCATAAAAAACTTATGTCTTCAATAATAATTTATTTCTTATTATAATTAGCTTAAAATCTCTTTAAGTTTTTCTTCTGCTCTTATTTCAAAATCTTTAAGCTTATCTGAGTTACCTCCGCCTGCTTGAGCCATGTCATCTCTTCCGCCGCCCTTAGCATCTAGTAGTGGCGCAATGTTCTTCATCAAGATATTTGCTGTAACTACCTTGCTTACAATGTCTTTTGTAAGTGTTATAATGAACGAAGTCTTTCCGCCGATGTCAGCAGCTACCATGACTATACCTGATTTGACTTTGTCCTTAAGCTTATCGCCTGCTTGTCTTAATTCGTTCATATTGTCAGCTTCAATCACGCTGATGATATAGTTAACGCCATTAATATTTTTAACTTCGCTGTCAAGATTTTTAAGCTCGGCATTTTGTATTTTGTTCTTTAAGTCTTTTATTTCTTTTTCTCTATCTTTTAAGTCGCTAATTGTTTGCTCAGCCTTATTGATAAGGTCTTCTTTATTAGTTTTGAATGTTTCGCTAAGTTTATCTAATTCAGCTTCATTATCGTTTAAGTATTTATAAGTGTTTCTGCCTGTTAGAGCTTCAATTCTTCTAACGCCTGCAGCTATACCAGTTTCTTGAACTATCTTGAATAAGCCTACTTCAGATGTATTTTTAACGTGAGTACCGCCGCATAGTTCCATTGAGAAGTCGCCAACTTTAACTACTCTAACAAAATCGCCGTATTTATCTTCGAATAGACCTGTTGCACCCATCTTCTTAGACTCTTCTAAGCTAACTACAGATGTATTTACGTCTATAGCATCAAAAATGCTTTCATTAACAATATTTTCAACTTGTTTAATCTCATCAGCTGTCATTGCTTGGAAGTGAGTGAAGTCAAATCTAAGTCTAGTTGGACTAACTAAGGAACCTGCTTGATTAACGTGAGTGCCTAGAACCATCTTTAGTGCCTTGTGAAGTAAGTGAGTTGCTGTGTGGTTCTTGCGTGTATCTTGTCTAAGCTTGTAATCGATCTCAGCATCTAGCTTGTCGCCTGTTTTTAATTCTCCAGACTCAACTTCAACTTCATGAAGCACAAGACCTGTCTTAGTCTTCTTTGTATCAATTACCTTTAAGATAGCCTTATCATTTTTAAGTGTGCCGACGTCGCCAACTTGTCCACCTGATTGACCGTAGAATGGTGTCTTGTCAAGTATAACTATGGCCTTCTCGCCTTCCTTGATTGAATCTACTAAGTTTTTATCCACAACTATGGCATTTACTTTGGCGTCTTCATTCACATCGTGTTCGTAGCCAATAAATTCATTCTTGTAATTTTCATAAATATCTAGATTTAAGTCACTGTTCCAGCCAGAGTCTTCGATGTGAGCATTTTCCTTTGCTCTAAGCTTTTGTTCTTGCATGTTCTTATTAAATTCTTCTTCATCTACAGAAATTCCATTCTCTTCAAGAATTTCCTTAGTTATATCGAATGGGAAGCCGTAAGTATCATACAAAATGAAAGCTTTTTCTCCAGATAGGCTAGTTTTGCCTTCTTTTTTAATTTCATCAATGTATGAGTTTAAGATGTTCATACCTTGATTGATAGTTTCTTCAAACTTAGCTTCTTCAGCGCTTATAATCTTGATTATAGTCTCTCTATTTTGAGCAAGTTCTGTATAGTGATATGACCAGCCATCAATAACTTTTTCTACAAGATCAGCTAAGAATGGTCTGTCTATGCCAAGTAGCTTACCGTGTCTAATCGCACGTCTAATTATCTTTCTAAGTACATAGCCTCTTGACTCGTTTGATGGTATGATGCCGTCTGAAACCATGAAAGTCATGCTTCTTACGTGGTCAGCGATTATTCTTATAGATATGTCATCTTTTTCATTTATTTTATACTTTTTATTCGATAATCTTTCTACCTCTTCAATAATGCTTCTGATTTCTTTTATATCGAAGATTGAGTGAACGCCTTGCATAACGCACGCCATTCTTTCAAGACCCATACCAGTATCTATGTTTGGATGACTTAGTGGCTCGTACTCATCCTTTGATTTTCTATCAAATTGAGTAAATACAAGGTTCCAAACTTCGATTAGTCTTTCATTATCTACGCCGTCATTAAAGTCCTTTAAAGTACCGTAGCTTTCCCCTCTATCGTAGAAAATCTCAGTACATGGACCCGATGGACCAGTTTCAAGCTCCCAGAAGTTATCTTCTTTGCCAAGTCTTACTAATCTCTTTGGATCTTGACCTTCCTTAACCCATAGGTCAAAAGCTTCGTCGTCATCCTTGAATACTGTGATCCATAGCTTTTCAGGCTCTATTTCAAAAACTTCTGTAAGTAAAGTCCACGCCCAATGAATTGCTTCTTTTTTAAAGTAATCTCCAAAAGAGAAGTTTCCAAGCATTTCAAAGAAAGTTCCGTGTCTATCAGTTTTACCAACGTTGTCTATATCGCCTGTTCTGATACACTTTTGGCAAGTAGTCATCCTCTTAGATGGAGCACTTAACTCGCCTGTAAAAAACTTCTTAAGTGGTGCCATGCCCGCACCTATTAATAATAATGATTTATCATCCTTTGGTATTAGCGAAAAACTTTTTTCAGCTAAGTGACCGTGATTTTTAAAGAAATTTAAATATTCATCTCTTATTTCGTCCAAAGATAAATGTTTCATGTATACACCTCTAATTATTTTTATTTACAACATATTCATTATACACTGTTTTGATGACAAGTGCAATAGGTACCGACAGTATCATACCTAAAAATCCGAATAGCGCCGCTCCTAGTATAAGTAGGAATAAAACTACTATTGGATGGAAGCCCGTTTCCTTTGATAATATCTTCGGTCCCACTATATTATTTTCTACCCATTGAATTAATATATATAGAACAAAGATCCAAAGCGCTTTGATTGGACTATCTATAAAAGCAAAGACAAAGGCTGGAATAAGGCCCATAAGTGGTCCAACATACGGCACTATATCAGCAACGCATGTGATTATACCTATAACAAAGGAGAATTCTACTCCCAAGGCTAGAAGCATAATAAATGTTGCAAAACCAACAAATATAGCCATCTTAATCTTGCCTATGATATATTTAGTCATATCATTATGAATATTTGAGAATAACCTTATTAACCTTTCTTTTCTCGCTTCTGGTATCATGGCTTTGAACTTTTCCTTAATTTTGTCCTTATCTTTTAAAAAGTAAAAGGCAAATATTGGTGTCAAGACAAGTGAAAATACAAAGCTCATAACATTCTTCGCAGAATTAACAAGTAAATTTCCCGCATTAGCTGTTTGTTTTTTGTATATCTTCGATATATTATCAACTATAAGTTCGTTATCAAGATTTATACCTTTAAAAAGCTCATATTGATTAAAGAAATCGTTAATTGATTCAAGCGTTTGCTTGTAATATTCTGGGAATTTAATTATAAGATTTTTAATATCAGAAATAGTCTTAGGAAAGACAGTAAAGCCTAAAATTAAAAATATAAGAATAACTATTAAAAAAACAGTCAAAATCGCAAGATTATCCGATATCTTAAGTCTCTTACGCACACTTTTAACCATAGGATTTAAAAAGTACGCAAGCATTGCCGCGACTAGTATAGATAGCGTGATTGTCCTTACCATAAGAAAGTTTTTGTATATGTATATGAAGAATAATACCGCTAAAACTGTTATTATAAACTTAATTATTACAGTCTTAGAGAATATAAGTCTCTCCCCCTCATCGAGGTGTTTATTACCGATATTAACGAGATAATATATGCCTAAAGCTAATATAATTATCTGCAAACCAAGGAGGATACCATTTAAGGCTCCTCCTTGATTTATCAAATTAATTATGTTCTCGTTAATAGTATTTGCTAAAAAACCCATCTTCTTAGTCTAGTTCTACATGATCGTGATCATGTAAATCATCTTTTGGTGGTTCGTAATTTTCAAGACCTTTTACCTTATGACCAGTTTTTTCTTGATAGTCATAAAGTGCTGCCTTGATAGCTTCTTCAGCAAGTACTGAGCAGTGCATTTTAATTGGTGGAAGTCCATCTAAGTTTTCAGCTACTTCTTTGTTTGATAGGTTTATAGCTTCGTTTATGGACTTACCCTTGATAAGTTCTGTAGCCATAGATGATGACGCGATCGCAGTACCACAGCCGTAAGTCTTGAACTTAACATCTGTAATTATATCGTTTTCATCTATCTTTAGGTACATCCTCATGATGTCGCCGCATTTTGCGTTACCAACTTCGCCAACACCGCTTGGGTTTTCCATCTCCCCAACATTTCTTGGATGCATAAAGTGATCCATAACTTTTTCAGAATATAACATTATATTTCTCCTTTCGCAATTGCCTCATCATATAGAGGTGACATTTGTCTTAATCTTTCAATAATCTTTACTAGGCTATCTACAACGTAGTCTACATCTTCATCTGTAATTTCTTCTGAGAATGTTAATCTTAAAGATCCATGAGCAATTTCGTGTGGTAAGCCTATTGCAAGTAATACATGTGATGGATCTAATGAACCAGATGCACATGCAGAACCTGTTGAACCAGCTATGCCCATAGCGTCAAGCATTAGTAGAAGCGCTTCGCCTTCAACGTACTTGAAGCAGAATGAAGCATTTCCTGGTAGTCTTCTTTCTGGATCCTTGCTGCCATTATATAGTGTATATGGAATTTTTTCCATAATTTCTTTAACTAATCTATCTCTTTTATCTCTTAAATGATTATTATGCTTTTCAAAATTATCATATAATAATTCTATAGCTTTAGCAAGACCGATAATTTCAGCAGTATTTTCAGTTCCTGCTCTCCTCTTTCTTTCTTGTCCACCACCATGAATTAAGTTGTCGATATTAACACCTTTTCTAATATATAGAGCGCCTATACCCTTTGGTCCGTATAGCTTATGGCCTGATAAACTCATCATGTCTATGCCAAGGTCTTCTACGTCTATCCTAACATTACCAACTGCTTGAACAGCGTCTGTATGGAATAGAGCGTTGTGTTTATGAGCTATAGCAGCTGCTTCTTTGATCGGCTGTATAGTTCCTATCTCGTTATTAGCAAACATTATACTAACTAAGATAGTATCGTCTCTCATGGCATTTTCAAGTTCATTAAGGTCAATGAAGCCTTCTTCATCAACGCTTAAATATGTTACCTCAAAACCTTCTTTTTCCAAGAACTTGCATGTATTAAGTATAGCCGGATGCTCAATCGCAGTCGTAATTATGTGTTTACCCTTGTCCTCGTACTTAAATGCAGTTCCCTTTAAAGCCCAGTTGTCAGACTCTGAGCCACAGCTTGTAAAATATATCTCATCTGCCTTGCAGTTAAAGTATGATGCTATCTTCTCCCTTGCTTCTACCACATCTTTCTTCACTTCAGTTGCTAGTGAATAAAGACTTGATGCGTTAAAATACTTTTCATCAAAATATGGTAGCATCGCATCTATAACTTCTTTTCTAACTCTTGTTGTTGCAGCGTTATCCAAATAAATAAAGCCCATCATAATCCCCCTTTATAAAATCATAAAAAAATAAAATATCCCTATTTTATCTAATATGTATAATCTTTGTGATAATAAAATTATCTATGTAATATGATTGGCTTCTAATATGTATATGTATTTATTCAATTCTACATTGATTATAATATATATTCCCAACTTTGTCAAGGATTAAGCAGAAATATCTTATAAACTTATTGATTAAGCAAAAAATATATCCGTAAGGACTGACCCTACGGATATATCATAATGCATATTGCTTTGTATTAATTATTTAATTATAGTTACCTTTCTATTTATTGCGTCCCAGAAAATGTTTACATTGTCTTTTAAGCCTAAAGCTCTAGCAATGTTAGCTACTGGAAGCATTGTTCTGCCATTAACAATTTCAGGTTTTACATCGCTTTCGTACTTAACACCATTAACTATAATCAAATTAGTGTCAACTGGTATTTCAACTCTAAAGAACATATCTTGAATGATAACAGTTCTTGTTTCTTTTATCCAATCAACTGAAAGACCTAAAGCTTCAGCAACATATCTTATTGGAAGCATTGTTCTGCCATTCTTGATATATGGAACTGCATCCATAGTTGTAATATTGTTGATTCCGTTAATGTCCTTATCTAATTGATTTGATCCTATAGTTATAACGACTTTTGTTTCGATTTCTTTTTTATCTTCTTCAGTTTTTTCTTCTCTCTTGTCATCTTTATCCTCATAGCTTGGTCTATATGGTCTGTATGGTCTATATGGTCTATGAGGTCTTTCATAGTCATCTGGAATTGATGGTGTTGGTGGTGTAGGCGGCAATGGCATAGCTCTAAAGCTTACATTAACTTTTACATCGCTTTCAGGCATAACAAATGTATTATTTGTTACTGGCACTTTATTTCCACTTCCGTCCTTAACTTCAATTGATTCTACTTCATAGCCTGCATCTGCTACTATAGTTAAAGTGATGACTTCACCTTTACTAGCCGTATTCTTATCAGCTTTTACTTTTCCATGAGTAACTGGATTTATGACTACGTTGTATGTTGTTGGTGTTGGTGGAGCTTCTTCTTCAATTTTTACTGTATATTTTGCAATTTGTCCTTCGTATGTTATTGTTAGTTCTTGGCTTGGATTTGCAGCACTTGAATCGAAGCCTTTTACCATAGTTTTTTCTACGTTAACTGTTTCTTTGCTTCCATCTGATTTTGTAACTTCTATTGTTAGGTTTGTTACGTCTAAATCTTCGCCAACTTTGTATTCTGTTTTATGGTTTGTGCTGTTTACTGCTATGCCTGTTACTGTTGGTGTAACTGGTGGAGCTTCTTCTTCAATTTTTACTGTATATGTTGTTGTTTTCCCTTCGTATGTTATTGTTAGTTCTTGGCTTGGATTTGCAGCACTTGAATCGAAGCCTTTTACCATAGATTTATCTACGTTAACTGTTTCTTTGCTTCCATCTGATTTTGTAACTTCTATTGTTAGGTTTGTTACGTCTAAATCTTCGCC
>NZ_CAKPYL010000010.1 GCF_934202865.1 uncultured Fenollaria sp.
ATTTGTACATTAAATAATATAGATTTTTTCACTATATTAATTGAAGAACTTAGAACTATACGTCCTACCGTAAGTTTAAGCAAATCGACGTTCACTTCGTTCCGTCTCTTTGTAAACTCTGGCATAAGGCATGCATAGCCAATCGAACATCGCTAACACTCGTTCTCTTGGTGCATGGACTTAAAAACCTTTGCGCTACGCAGGAAAAAGAAGAACCTCGTCCATAAACGTCCGAGAACCTTGGTGCTTCGCACTGAGATGATTGAGCGATGTTCTATTGCTAAATAATTTCGTCGTAGTAATTTTTAGGAAAAATTTATGAATAAGGCGAAGCATAACGAGCGACCGACCGACATCGTACATACAAGTACGTTGAGGGAGGAAGCGAGCGCGCGAGCCTTAGTCGAAATTTTAACAAAAATTAACGCGAAATTACACAAATTGGGTATATATAAATGAAGGGGGATGATATAATGAAAGTACATGTAATTACAGGCGGAGGTAGTGGTATAGGCTATGAAATCGCCAAGGCATTTGACGATGGTCTTGTTATCATTACTGGAAGAACTGAGGAAAAGCTAAAAAAGGCGTGCGAGGAGCTAGAAAAAACTGGCAAAGCAAAGTACGCGTACAAGACTTGTGACGTTTCAGGCAAGAACAGCGTCATGGATCTACTAGCATTTGCCACTGAAAAGGGAGATTTGATGACTGTAGTCAACTCGGCTGGCGTTTCAGGCGTCGGTGCAAATGTCGAAGCCGTTTTGAACGTCGATTTAAAAGGAGCAAAACACATCACAGATGCAGCTTATGAACACCTTGCTAATGGCGGCGTTTTAATTCAAATCGCGTCAATGATGGGCCACATCGTTCCCGTGAGTGATGCCTATATCAATGAACTGATTGAGCCCGACAAAGAAGGGGCTATAGAAAAAATCGCTAGCCTTGTTAATGGCAATAGCGATAACGCATATAACTTCGCAAAGCTTGGCGTTATTGAGATGGTTAAGGCAAACGCAATGAAGTTCGGCAAAAAAGGTCTTCGCATCGTATCCGTTTCCCCAGGCATCATTATGACAGAGATGGCAAAGGAAGCGCAAAACGAAAATGCAGATATAATGAAAAAGATGGTAGAAAATACTCCAGCCCAAAGAACTGGCGAGCCAAGTGACATTGCAAACGCAGTGAAGTTCTTGGCAAGTGACAAGGCAAGCTTCATCACAGGTACTGACCTACTTGTCGATGGCGGCTTATCACTAGTACTAAAGTCAATGTATCAATAGTTTTATGCATACGAAAGGAGCAGACGATGTGTCTGCTCCACGTTTTTTTTACATTCATCTAAACCCTTGGATTTAAGCTCATTTTGACTAATGTTACATTTACAACTATCATTAACATGGTCGCTGTGAGATAAAATACAAGTTTTATTTTGCTTGACTTTTCATTTTTATCAAATTTTTTACTTGCCCATATAATAAATTCCGCTAGACCAAAGATGCTAAAAACAATCAATGGTGTTGTAAAGAATAACATTTGGTTTGGACTAGAACCTATTTTAATTGAAAATATTATTAAAAAGTATAAAATTTCTACTATAATCATCATTTTATCACCTCTATTTAAAATAACTCACTACGCCCGCTTCACTTATCTCTTTCATGCCGATGGTCTTGTAAAACGCATTAGCAATGTCATCTTCACCATCGGTATTAACTTGTATCCAGCGAACATCTTTATATTTTTCAAAAACTTCCTTCATTAGCTTTTTCGCTAAGCCCTTGCGTCTATAAGCCTTTTTAACAATCAGGTCTTGCACTAAAAGCACGTGTTCAGCGTCTCCCACGCATCTTACAAAGCCTACAAGCTCGTCACCATCCATATATCCAAGCGTTAGCAAAGAATTTTTTATCGCTCTACTAAGCTTTTCATCATCGCCTAAATAAGCGCTCCAGCCAGCTTCTTCGTAAATAGCCTTTATTTGTGATAAATAGCTTTCATCTATTTCAATTAATTTCACAAAATCATCTCCAACAAAATAATTATATCATAAAAAAGCAGCGTCCACTAAGAAAATTTGTGAACGCTAAAATATTTTTTATTAAATTCAAAATTAATTTATATTATCATTTACTTTTGGTTTTGACAATACTGTTATAAGTATAAAAGCAATTGCAAAACCCGTTAATATAAGTAAATTCGTTTTTATCGCAGAAAAGCTTGGATTTGTGATCAAAGTGTCATTATTCTTAACAAAGTAGTAGCTTGGGAAGACTTTTCCTATCTTTAAAGCTGTCTCACCCAATATTTCTTGTGGAACAAAGGCGCCGCACAAGAATGACGAGCCGAGCGAAATAACATTGGTCACGCCTGCGATGGCATTTTCATTCTTAATTATGCTCGATATCATAACTGCCATAGTCACGACGACTATTGTAAAGACAAAGGCATTGAGCATCATTAGGTTAATGTATGTTTTTGAAAAGTCATACTTATAAAGAACTGTATATAAAAGCATGTATAAGAACCAGACGAATAAAGCATTTGCGATGTGTCCCAAAATTATTTCTAGATTCATCCTCTTACTTGAAACTGGCGAAACAAGATTTCTCATGGCAACTGTCTTCTTCTTGTAAACTCTGACAATGATTGAGACCACAAGTATAATTTGCGATAAAAGCAGATAATTTAAGAAGTTAAAGAAAAATCTTGCCCCGTTATCAACTTTAACTGCCGCTTCATTTTTGATTGCGACATCAAATTTCTTTTCTAGGTCCTCATTCGTATACTTAATCGCATCAGATTTATCAAAGCCAGCCATCTCATATGCAGCAACTTGGCTTAGATAAGTGTTTACCTTCTCTTTAACACTCATTGCGTAAATATTTCCTGGTGCCGCCTTATATAAAACTTCCCTCGAATCGTCGAAATCTTCAGGAATTTCAAGCGCCGCGCTTATGACTTCGTAAAACAATTTATCCTCGACCAAAGACTCATCCATGTTTTTAATGCTATCAGTCTTTGATAGGTACTCTGTAAGCGCCTTTGAAAGCTCAGTTCCCGCCTTGTCCTTGACATATATGTTTACGCCAACGCTTTCATAAACCTCTTTTTTCTCGCTTCTTGATGAGAATACTAAAAGAGCTGCAAATATCATTGTATATAGGATGATGGCTGTCCTGTGCGCCCATACTATTTTGAAATAATTTTTAAAGACTTTCATATTCTTTACCTCTCATGAAAAATAGTGATGCCACTATGAATACTAAAGTTATTATGCCTAAATACATCATGTTTTGCATGAACCTCGTCATCGAATCGTAGTAATATAGCGAGTAGACAGCATCAGTCACGATGGCAACTGGATTTATCTTGTTGATGATAGGCGCCTTCTCAGCGATAATCACCTTCATGTCGCTCTTCATCATACCTGCCAAAAACGACATCATCATGGTGATGGCGATACCCATACCTATCTTAGTATCGATATTTGCCTTATTTGATACGCCAAGGAAAATTCCAAAACAAACGCCTGTTAGCGATGAAAGTGCACTTAGCGCAATAAGCGGAAGAACTCTGTCGCCAAAACTAACTCCCAGAGCCTTATCCAAGTAAAATATGAAAAACAATGTTATCGCAAAATTTATAATCCAACTAGCAAGTACCGCCGCTCCAAGGCTTACGCTCTTTTTAACTGGCGATACCGCATTACGTTTTGCATTGGTCGATAGATTCGCTTCGTATTGGTAAATAACATACATGCCCCACATGTAGCCATATATCGTCGTCATACCAAGAAGCGTGTAGAAAAATGCGTTTACCGGATCCATATTTTTTCTCGAAACGTCCTTGATGTGATCATCCACGTCCAAAATTTTGCTTAAATCAGTCATCGGATCCTTTTGCATAATCCTAGTAATCATCGCAGCCTTTTGTGAATAAGCATTCATAATCGTCTCAACTATGGTCTCAGATATGCCCGACTTCTTCGTATAAATCTTGTCCATAGAATCGATGTAGGCCTTGATACTATCGTCCTTGTCCAAAATGTCAGCGCTACTCGCATAAGTCACATGGAAATATTCCTCGTCCTCCATCTCCTTCATAAAGCTATTAAAATTCTCATCGTCCAAAAGACTTTCATTTACCGCCACGTCTATGGTCTTGAACTTCTCTTTCTCAGTGATGCCGCCAAAGGCAAGCTTAAAGAATATCCCTAGGACTATTGGAAATATTAATGCCCAAAATAGCATCTCCCTTTGCCTTAGAAGGTATCTGAATGTATTTTTAAATGAGTGTAAAAACATCTTAATCCCTCAAATCCTTGCCAGTTAGTTCCAAGAAAACGTCGTTAAGACTAGGCTTTTCAACATTTAAAGAGCTGTAGCGAATGCCATTGTCATCAAGAAGCTTGATTAAATTCATTAAGTAGCCATCGCCATGAGCAAAGCTAAGTTTAACAGAGCCGTCCTTGTTCTCGTAGCTAAGCAAGTGCTCAAAAGCCTTGATCTTTGTAATGACATCATCATTAAGCTCCTTCGAAGTGAAAGATATCTTTTCATTCATAGTGATCATGTCCTTAAGCTCTTCAGACGTGCCCTTTGCAATCACCTTGCCCTTGTCAATGATTACTATATCATCACATAGAAAGTCAACTTCATCCATGTAGTGCGATGTGTAGATGATAGTCGAGCCCTCATCGTTAAGCTTTTTGATCCCTTCCAAAATATTGTTTCTCGATTGAGGGTCAACAGCAACAGTCGGCTCGTCAAGAATGATAATCTCAGGTCTGTGAGCAATGCCACAAGCAATATTAAGCCTTCTAAGGAGACCGCCAGATAATTTTTTAGGTTTAAATTTAACAAAATCATTAAGACTAACTAGGTCAATCGCCCTTTGAACGAGCTCCTTCCTCTTAGCCTTGTCACTTATGTAAAGACCGCAGAAGTAGTCGATGTTCTCGTAAACACTTAGCTCATCATAAACAGCTACGTCTTGAAAAACAACACCAATCCTTCTTTTAATCTCGTAAGCATCAGGCGACATCTCCTCGCCAAAAATCTTTACACTGCCCGCATCCTTCTTAAGAAGAGACAAAATACAGTTTATCGTAGTCGATTTACCACTACCATTCGGTCCAAGCAAGCCAAGAATCTCGCCCTTCTTCACGTCCAAATCCAAATTGTCAACAGCAGTGAGCTCCTTGTATTTCTTCACAAGACCCCTTACCTCTATAACAGTATCCATAATTACCTCCTTTACTACATATAATATAATTATAACACTAAAACCATTAACATAGTATAAAAAATATGTAAAACGCATGTAAATTTAATTAAAATAAAAAATATACGAAGTGGCAAGGCCATAATCATAGTGAAAATGAGAGCAATAGCTTTACATTTAAAAATAAATGGAGTATAATAAAAATAGATTGGGGGAATAGTTTTGAAAAAGTTATACCAAGGAAAAACAAAAGACGTTTACGAACTAAACGACAAAGAAGTATTATTAAAATTTAAAGACGACGTAACAGGCAAAGACGGCGTGTTTGACCCAGGCCAAAACCAAGTCGGCTTAACAATGGAAGGCGCAGGACACAGCGCATGCCTACTAACAAAGTTCTTCTATGAAAAATTGAACGCAAAAGGACTAAACACACACTTCGTTTCAGCAGATCCAGAAAAAAACGAAGCAGTAGTTAGAAAAGCAAAAGTATTCGGTAACGGCGTAGAAGTCATCGTGAGATACAGAGCAGTTGGCTCCTTCATCAGACGCTACGGCCAATACGCAGAAAGCGGCATGAAACTACCAGCCTACGTTGAAATCACACTAAAAGACGACGATAGAAACGACCCACTAATTACAAAAGACGCACTAGAGATGCTAGGCATAATGACAGGAAGTGAGTACGACGAACTAGTAGGCCTTGCTAAAGACATCGGCGAGTTTGTAAAAGATGAACTTGCAAAAAAAGACCTAGAGCTATACGACATAAAATTCGAGTTCGGTATGGTCGATGGTAAAGTCGCTTTGATAGATGAAATATCAGGCGGCAACATGCGTGCATATAAAGGAGACGAGTACGTAGAACCACTAAAATTGGAAAAGATATTGTTGGAAGACGTTAAATAGATTGAATGGATTAAGGGATAAGAGATAAAGAGAAAAGGCTATCGAGTGATAGCCTTTTTTGTGTGTGTTATTTATCTTCTTCCTCAGAAATATTTTCATTTAATTTATCAATTTCATCAAATTTATCGTTTAAGATTTGATTATTTTCTATTGCTTCTAATAAACTTTTTATATTGTCTGGATAACTAATTTTAGGAATTGAATGTGCTAATTTAAGTGGCTGAATTAAATGCTTTGGTATTGATGTTGTTGCAGCTTGCTTCAATTGTTCATTTAAATTGCTTTCTGGTATAATACCACTTAAACTTTTTTGAAATTCAATTGCACTACTTAAATTGTTTTTATAAGCTATTGTAGGTGTATCCGCTAAACTGTTTTTTAGAGCTAAGTTAATATTATCCGAAAATTGCTGTCCCTGTATACATGAGGCAATTCCCTTTGAAATTTCTCTTAACTCCTCCATTACAGGAGCCATAGTTTTCATTAAATCGATACTTAAGCCTACTATTGACTTAATAGACTCATTAAACGAATATAATACATCAACTACATTAACGTTATCATTATATTTTTCATCTTCTATTCTTCTAATTGCACAATCTAATTTCTTATTGCTTTTTATAAAAACTTTTTTATAATCTATAAAATCACTATCCGACATCTCTTTATGATGCAACACATTATTTCTTTTATTCTTAATATCCTTTATATCAGTTTCTAAAAATTCAATATCATCATAAGTATCAAATAACTTTTCCCATAAAGAAATAACCTTATATTTATTTAGTATAGATAAAACGTCTTTTTTTTCGCTTTCACTTTTATTCACTTCAAATTTTGCTTCTTCTATAATTTTAACAGCATTATATTCCTCTCTCGTATTAAATAAATACTCTATATAATTATTAAAAGTAAAACATTCTAATGCCATTTCAACATGCCTGTTTTTGTTATTTTCCTTCTCTGTTACCTCTTTCAATACATTTGCAAATATAGTCTTTTGTACCCATTCATTTCCATAGGCAGCAAGTGTTATTAAATATATACATTGCCGAAGCTTTCTTTCAAATCGTGAAATAAACGGAGATAGCTTGTTACAATAATATTCAGAGGATCCATCATAGTCAATTATAATATTATAATCTTTTCTATGTTCTCCTTGCCTAATTTGATCTTTGAGATAGCAAAGGGATTTTGCTTCATCATAAGTGTTAGTTCCTTTTATAGTACTTACTTTAAGCCTAATAATACTATCATTTATAGACTTTTTAAATTCATAGTTAAAAATAAATTCGTCACATATTAACTGATTATCCTTAAAATCTACTTTTCCCTTAAAATCTTTTACCAACTTATTTTTATCTATTTTATCAACTTTGCTCATAAAAGTAATATCTACAAACACTATTTACCTCCGCATTAAACCTTTCCCTATAAATTATCTATAAACTCATTAACTGCTTCTTCAAACTTACTTATCTTTTTATCATTATAAAATGGCAAACCAAGTATCATATAATTATTTACTGCTTTTAATGTAGAACTTTTTATTTTATGTTTTTCAGCTATTTCAAGCATAAACTTTTCTTTCCAAGCATCATACTCAAGAAGCTGATCTCCTTTTGGTTCTGCATAAACTTGATAATTATTATTTTTGTCTATTCCTTCTCTTTCTATAAACAATAAAAAGTCTGGTTCAAATCTTTCTCCATCAGAGAAAGAATATATAGCAAGATCTGGTATTCTCTCATTTCTTACTAAGAAGAATTTTAAGCCTTTTGCTTCTAACTTTGGTTTTATCTCATTGTTAAAATATTTTATAAACATTTTTTCTTCGCTTGTTCCGTAGTTATCCGTATAAACATACCAATTTTGGTCAAATAAATTATATTGATACTTTTTATTTTGATTTGTATTTTGTGAAGCTCCTAAGCCGCCATTCTTATCAATACTCGATATAGATATACTCTTGTTCTTAATAACTTCAGATATTTTCTTTGGATAAAATTCTCTCGATCCTTCATATTCAGGTTTTAAGCTAAGTATATATGATGATATAGTGTTAAATGCTCTAATCAGTCCATTAAATATATCTCTTGCTTTTATTTCTTCGCCAGTATAATCAATCTCAATTTTATTATTGCCTAAGTACTTATCACTTGTTAAAAACTCTCTCATTGATTTTAAGTTTGGATATTTTTCTTTTAGCACCGAAAATTTTAACTCACTATATGATTCAGCGGCACCAGATAATAAATTATAAGGTATATTTTTAAATTTATTATAATAAGTCTTATTTAATTTCTCATTAGAATTTTCTTCTTCCACTGCGTCAAATAATGAGCTTACTTTGCCCTTAGCGTCCCTTACAGTATATAGATGCATTACATTCTTTTTGCTTTCTTCAAGTTCTAGCACATGAGATCTGTCTTTTTGAATCCTCTTGTTTGAAAAGACAAAGCCTTTTTTATAAATGTCTGAATCTTTAAATGAATCTTTCAATACATAAGTTAATTTAATCGGCTCTTCGTCTTGCATGCCAGTTTGTACAAGTGCCCTTCTTAACTCAGATATATATTTTGAGTCATCTCTTGAATGAAAATACATTGTTTCAAGAATACGATTAGGATTATCTAGATCAGCATCATATTTTCTTTTATATTTTTCTTGTTCTTCATCAATTTGAAATGGACAATACCTTGCTCCACGACCAATTAACTGAGCTTCTCTTATTGTGTAGGTCGAGATACCTTTTCCACCCTGACGTGTATCATAAAGCCTCACTATATCAAATAAATTTAATACGTCCCAGCCTTCATTAAGCATATCCACTGCAAATATCAGTCTTATTATATTATCTTTATCCTCTAAAGAGTTAACTTTTAATTGTGCTCCTTTTGTATTGTCTGTTTCACCGTTCATGATTATAGTTTTATCCTTTGTAAAACTATCTTTAAGAGAATTTATTAAAAGCATAAAGCTAGAGTCTTTTTTCTTAAAATAGTCTAAAGCTTCATTTAATTCTTTTATGTTAGAATTATATAAATTTATAATGTCACTATCATTCAGCGATTTCATCTTTTCAAAAAACTCTTCATAAAAATTTTCTGAATCCTTTATCTTTTGTGATTTAAAAAGCACCACTGGTTTTATGTTTAGCTTAGCATCAGCAAATAAATACTTACGATATTCACTGATAACTATAGACATTAAAGCCCTTTCCCACAAGTTTGAATTTGTAGCAAAGTTTTGAAAGTCTTTTGTATAACCTGATTTTCTAAATTCTAGCAATGGATAATTATAAATTATCTTATCCAAGTATTTTGCTTTAACATTTTTATCTTGTAAATCAGCTGTTGCAGTAAATTCAAGCAATATATGATCTTTGTTTCTTGAAAAAGCGTTCATAACAGAGTATTCCCAAGAATTTTTATCTTTTTCTTCATTATTTGTCATCTTTTTCGTATAAGTATTTACGTGATGCGACTCGTCTGATATGAACACAATTTTTTGATTTTCAAAATCTTCATATGTTATAGAATTTTCTTTTGGCATAAATAAATCAAAATGTAGCTTTTGAGTCGTAGTAAAGCAAATGTTTATATCGCTAGAGTTTTGATTCAAGCCTAAAAAGTTATCAACTTGATTTATTTTTATTTTTTCTCCTAAATATTCTATATTGTCAGCAAAAAGATATTTATTAGATAAAGAATTTAAAAAGTTCTCTTTAGTCTTTTCTAGTATATTTTTTTGATTAACGAAAAACAAAAAGTTCCTATATCCTTTAGTGTAAAGGTATAAAATTAGTCCTGCCATGATGACAGTTTTGCCAGAACCAGTTGCCATGTGAAAAAGAGTATGAATTTGCTTGTTCTTAGAAAGCTCTGGCTTTTCATAATATGTTATAAAATATTTAAAAGCTTCTTCTTGATATTCTCTTAAAACAATATTCTTAGATAATGATTTTTTCACAAATTCTGGAATATCGTTTAAAGCATTAACCCCATTTTTGCCATTTATAGCTTCTAGTGCTTCATATAAAAATTTATCTTTCATCATTTCACCTCATAAAATGACTTGCTAAATTTTCTTTCTTCTTCACTTATTTCATAATCTTCATTATCTATGTCAGAGTAGTTTACATAAAGCTTGTTTTTGTCGACTAAAGTAATTAATGCCTTCTTTTTATCTTCCAAGCTTAGTTCTTCAAATTCTTTATCTGTTTCTATCAATTCATTTTTTGTTAAATATGGTATGATTCTGTCGTCATTGTATATTTTTTCTTTAATCTCTTTTATATTTGCCTCATCACAAGCTTGTATTGAATCAATAAGCTCTTGAGCATTTTCTTTTAGTTCGCAATAAACAAAGGAGCCTCCACCTTGCCAATTAACTGACTTTGATATACCGCCTTGCTCGCCATCTATAACCTTTTTTAAACGTTCTATAGTAATATCTTCAATATAATCCATTTGTTCTACGCCAATATAGCGGCGACCCATTTTGTGAGCAACAGCCGCTGTTGTTCCTGATCCAAGGTTAAAATCTAAAATAATATCATTAGTATTTGTAACCATAGATAATATTCTTTGAATTAAAGCTTCAGGCTTTTGTCCAGATCCAAAATTAATACGCTCAATTGACATTGGATTTATTACAAAAATATCAGTCCATAAACTATTGATAGGCTGTCCTTTATATTCATCCAAATAAATTTTTCTATTTATATTTTTATCTTTTGAATCTGGAAAAGCCAGCCTTCCTTCCCTGTCCCACTGCTCCATAACCTCTCTAGATATAGAATAGCCCTTTGCGGGTGTCTTATATCCTTTATAATCATAAATTAAATTTTCTCGATAGTTCGGGCTTTGTATAGGTGACTTCATAAAGATACGTCCGTTTTCATCTTTAAAAACAAATCTCTCTTTAATATATTTTTGTGTTTTCTCATCATCAAGTGAGAACACTGGCATATAATACATACTTGCTATGTCTTTAGAGTACCATAAAATCCATTCAACCACATTATTAAGCTGATTAGATGGATTAGCGCTCCCTCCACGTCTTTTCCAAGTAATAGCATTTCTGAAGTTTTCTCGTCCAAAAATTTCATCCAATAAAACTTTTAAATAAGCTTGTTCAAATGAATCTATTTGAATAAATAAAGATCCATCATTTCTTAATAATTTCTTTGCTAATTCTAATCTATTTTTCATAAACGTTAACCATGACGAATGATTAAAATTATCATTGTAATTAAAGCTATCGCTTCCTGTGTTGTATGGTGGATCTATATAGATGCACTTAACTTGTCCCTCATATCTTTTTAACAAACTTGCAAGTGCGATCAAGTTATTGCCTTTAATTATTAAATTATCATCTTCATTAAAAGTAATTCCTTCTTCAACGCCATCTTTTGTATATCTTTTTGCATTTGTAAATACTTTTGGATCAAGCATACGTCTTATTTCATCTTGAGCAAGTGTTTCGTTATAAAAAATTTCTTTTCTGTTTTGATCATCTTTTGTTTGTCCGCCTTCAAGAACGCAGTCTTTGTATGGGAAGTCTAAAACAACATCGTTTTTATTAGCAATAAAATCATTATTACTTGTTAAACCTATCTTGTTTGTATAAGCTGTGTATGAATCTGGTAAAAACTCTTTTGAATCTATTAGCCAAGCAAATTTTTGTTTATCAAAAACTAAGGTATCATTAATATTTGTAAAAAATGTTTTCTTTATATCTTCATCTGATAATAATAACTTTAATAGATTTTCGTTCATAGTCATTATATCTGAATAAACTTTTGCTTTTAATAGCTCTCCTTCATCTGTAACATAATTACTATTTGATTTGAGCAAATTAGCTACTCTATCTAAAATATTTTCCTTCATTTGCATTTGCCTCCCAATAAATCTTTACTATATTATATCACATAATACACTCTTTAGCCCATAAAAATAGATGCCAAGTACTTTTACCTCTTGACATCTATCATCCTATTTATCTTTTATCCTTATCAATGTCGCTATTGCTTGCTCTTTTGTGTAATGGCTTTTTGGCGCAAATCTTCTCTCGCTTACTCCTTGCATAATTCCTGCTGTATAAACTTTTTTGACGTCATCTATTGCCCAAGCGGAGATGCTTTGGCTATCTGTAAAGCTAATATCGCCTGAAGCTAAATTCATGCCAAGCTTTTCGCTTAGCTTTGACAAGATCCCTGCGGCTTCTTCTCTTTTTATTTTACCATTTGGATTGAATTTATTATTGCCAAGACCATGGACTATGCCTTCGTAGGCTAATTTTTCGACGGCTAGCAAAACGTTATCGTCAAATTTAACTCCGCCTGAAATTTCCTTTTTTGTCATGCTTTCATATAGATTTACGGCGATGCTGCAAAACTCGCCTCTTGTTATATCGTCCCTATAATTATTTTGAAGTATTGGAGGAACTAGTCCTTCATCTATGGCTCTCGTAATCTCTTTTTCTGCCCAAGCTGATGGCTTTTGCCAAGCTTTTTGCTCTTTGCTATTGTTCAAATCAATGCTATATTTTTTATTGTTTTTGTATGCTTCGAATTTGCCTTTGCCAAGATATTCTATCCTATCATACTCAAATGGTATAAGCACTCTTCCGCTTCTATCGATTACGCCGCTTTTGGCATTGTTTGTAGTTGACTGAGAGCCTGCGTACCATTCACTTGCCTTGCTTTTAACTATGGCGTAGTCGTCTTCAAAAACTATGCCTGCTGGCCAAACTTCATCTATAATAAAGTCTAGGACCATATTTTGCTTATCGTCAAGTAAGGCTAGTTTAGGAACAAGTGTTTCTTTAAGTGACTCGCTTTTTTTGTTTAATACATTTTGCTCGTTTTTTGCATTTACTTTTAAGTATCTAGAAAGGGTAATGTATCCAGCCTCATCTACTCCGCTTACCACGCCATCGAAATGTGCTGGCGTTAAGTCGCCTTTCATATCTGAGATAAAATACTTTTGATCTGTATCATTTTTATCTTTTTCTGCCAATAATAATTTATTCTCTGGTAAAAAGTATATGTCTTTATACTTAAATGGTATAAGGGCGCTTCTTTCTTTAGTATCTATCACGCCGACAAAGCCACTTGCACCATCATTTGAAATATAAACGATGGCGTATTGATCTTTTGTTTTGTCGAAGGATATATTATGCGAAGCGTATTCAAAGTGATAGCCAAGGACTGGTTTAGGCGCTTTTTCAAGCTCAGATACAATCGCATCTATTTCCTTTTGATTTAGGCTTATATCGCTAGCTGCGTATGTGCCGTTGCTAAAAGCTATTGTTAAAAATATTGCTATAATAATTTTATATAAAAGATTTTTAATTTTCATTGTCATTCCTCCCATAATTATCAATTTAATTATATCACATATCCCCCCTCTCTTGTTTATTTTTCTATTTTAGTATATAATTTATATATAAAAGAAATTTATCTATAAAGGAGTGAGCGCATTGAAAGAGTTTTACAAGAAGTACTTTATGAAGCAAAAGATGATGCATTCTGTGATTTACTCACTGATCCCTATCGCCTTGGTGGCAACGTATTTCTACGGTCTAAGGGTTTTGGCTCTCTTAATCACTAACGTGCTCGTCGCTCTATTTGTTGAGTACTTATCGAACAAGAAGATTTTTAAGCTCGAAAAGGTCTCTGAGGCGGCTTTCGTTACTGCCTGTCTCTACACTATGACGCTGCCTGCATCGATCCCGTTTTGGATTTCGGCTGTGGGTATGGCTTTTGGAATTTTCTTTGGGAAAATGGTTTTTGGCGGCTTCGGCAAGAATGTTTTCAATCCTGCTTTGGTTGGCCGTGTATTTATCTATGTTAATTTCCCGCAATTCATGACTATTTACTGGAATGAGGCTGCAAATGGCTTACCTGGTGGCTTTGGAACTTTCTTAACTAGGGGTCTTGACTCATTAACTGAGGCAACTCCTATGACGATGTTTAAGCTTGACGGCTCTCTTGAATCAGTAAATGCAATGCTTTTAGGTAATATACCTGGTGTTATCGGTGAAACTTCTAAGGTACTCATCATCATCGCGGCTATTTACCTAATTGTAAAGAAGGTGGCTAGCTGGGAAATCATGGCTGGAAGCACTTTGGGCTTCGTGGCTCTTAGTTTAATTCTTCGTGCTATGGGCGTAACTACTGTGCCTGACCCAATCAGCGGCATCTTGATGGGCGGTTTCTTATTTGGTACTGTCTTTATGGCGACTGACCCGATATCTGCTGCTAAGACTACTCTTGGCAAATGGATTTATGGTGTGATCATCGGCGTTGTAACTGTTATCATCAGAGGCTTTGCTTTATTCGCTGGCGGGGTTATGTTTGCGATTTTGATTGGCAACACTTTTGCTCCTATCATCGACTACGCCATCAATGCGGCGAAGGCTAGAAAGAAGGAGGCGCGTGCGAATGGCTAAGAAAAAGAAATCTATTGTTTATCCTGTAGTTTTTATGTTCGCTCTAGCACTGCTATTGACCCTTGCTCTAGCTTTTCTAAATGAGGTAACGACTCCTGTGGTTGAGTTTAATCAAGATATTGAGCTTAAGAAGAAGATCTTAAATGTTTTTGACATACTTCCTGCGGACGCTGATGCAACTGCCATTGACAAGGTTTTTAAGGACAATGTAGTGAGTGAAGATTATAATGGAAAGAATTTATATATTTATAAGAGTGGTGACGAGGTCGTTGCCTATGCGGTTCCTATAAACGGACCAGGTCTATGGGGCTCGATTAGCGGCTACATCGGTGTTAGTGAGGATTTGACTAAGACGACTGGTCTTGAGTTTATCAAGCAAGACGAAACGCCTGGTCTTGGCGGACGTATTACTGAGGATGCTTACAAGAATCAGTTCCGCGGCCTTGACATAAGTAATTACACTGACAAAAACATCGTTATCAACAGACCTGCAAGTGGCGGCAACATCGACGCGATCAGCGGTGCGACTCAAACATCGACTTTCGTTGTGAACATGATCAACGAGGACCTTGACGAATTTATAAAGAAGGGGGTTAAGTAATATGTCTAATAAATACACTAAACTACTTAAGAACGGCGTAGTTGATGACAATCCGGTTTTGGTTCAAGTCATCGGTATATGCTCGACTCTTGCTGTTACTAACCTTTGTATGAACTCACTCGTTATGGGTCTTGCTCTTGCCTTTGTTACTGGCTGTTCATCATTTTTGATAAGTCTACTAAGAAAGGTAACACCTAAGCATATACGTATGATGGTTCAAGTCTTTATCATCTCCTTCTTCGTTATCATCGTTGATATATTCTTAAAGGCTTATATGCCTGAGATGAGCAAAACTTTAGGGCCATATGTCGGCTTAATCATAACTAACTGTATAATTATGGGACGCGCTGAAGCTTTTGCCATCAGCAACGATCCTATCTCAAGCTTTGTAGATGGCGTGGCATCTGGACTTGGCTACACTTGCGTACTTGTCGCGATTGCCATAATCAGAGAGCTGTTGGGCTTTGGAAGCATCTTTGGCTTTAGAGTTATGCCTGAGGGCTTCGTGCCTTGGACTATGATGGTTATGCCACCTGCGGCATTCTTCATACTTCCAATACTTATGTGGATCGCAAACAATCGTTTAAAAAAGAAAGGAGATGCTAAGTAATGAGTATACATCCTTTAGTAATATTTTTCGCATCGATTTTTACATCGAACATGATATTCTCAAACTTCCTAGGCATGTGCTCTTTCATTGCTGTCAGCAAGAAGATAGAGACTGCAACGGGTCTAGGCATCGCGGTAACATTCGTGCTAACGATAACAACGGTTATCAACTACTTTTTATACAAGCTCGTGGTGATGTTTAACATAGAATATCTAAGATATATAATATTTATCATATCCATAGCAGCCTTCGTTCAAGTTTTGGAAATGATTTTGGAAAAGTACGTGCCAAACCTTTATTACGCTCTTGGCATATTTCTTCCGCTAATCACTGTTAACTGCGCGATACTAGGCGTGAGCTTATTCATGGTTATCAGAGAATACAATTTCCTACAAACTGTGGGCTTCGCTATAGGCAGTGGTCTTGGCTGGATGCTTGCCATCGTGTCAATGGCCGGAATTAGATCGAAGATCAAGGAAAATTCTATACCTGAAGGTCTTAGAGGCTTCCCTATCACACTGATTATCACTGGGATTATGGCGATGGCCTTCATCGGCTTCTCAGGCATAGTGCAAATATCGTAGGTGACGGATATGGTACAAATAATTATTACTACTTTAGTCGTAGCTGGTCTATGCGGGATATTTGCCTTGCTATTATCAATAGCGGACAAATACATCGCGGACTATGGCCAAGTGAAAATGACTATAAACAATGAAAAAGAATATATTGTTGATGGGGGCGATAGCTTACTATCAACTCTTAGAAATCAAAAGGTCTTCATACCATCGGCTTGCGGCGGCAAGGGCTCATGCGGCTACTGCAAAGTCAAGGTTTTAAGCGGCGCAGGACCTGTGCTTGCGACTGAAAAACCGCAACTCACTGAAGAGGAGCTTAAGACTAACGTGAGACTATCTTGCCAAATCAAGGTTAAGAATGATATTTCTATCGAGATACCTGAAGAGCTATTCAACGTTAAAGAGTACGAAACTACTTTAGTTGAGAAGCTTCCATTGACAGATAGAATTACGAAATTTAAATTTGAACTGCCTGAGGGCGAGACTATCAGCTTCAAGCCGGGTCAATACGTTCAGCTAAAAGCTGAGGCGTATCCAAAGGGCGATGACTACGAAGCTTCAGACGAAGAAGTTTTCAGAGCCTACTCCATCGCCTCGAGCATCAACGATACAAAGCACATCGAGCTATTGATCGGCTTTACTAAGGGTATATGTACTACCTACTGCCACAAGATTTTGAAGGAAGGCGACAAGGTCACTATCAACGGACCATACGGCGACTTCTATTATCATGATGATGATAGCGAGATAATACTAGGAGCGGCAGGAACTGGTTTTGCTCCGATACGTTCGATCTTAAATCACATGAAGGACCACGACATCAAGAGAAAGGCAAGATTTTATTTCGGTGCGAGAACGCCAGATGACTTATTCTTACTTGATGAGCTAAAGGACTTCGAAGAAACTTTATATGACTTCAAATTTATACCAGTCCTATCAAGAACAACGCCCGAAATGAATTGGGAGGGCGACACAGGACACGCGGACGACGCAATCAGAAAGTACTGCCAAGAGACTGGCAAAAACAGCTCCGCCTACCTATGCGGCTCGCCTAGGATGATAGAGTCATTAACGGCAGCACTTAAGGACGTGGGCGTGCCAGAAGACAAAATTTACTATGACAATTTTTAGATAATTGAATTTAGAATAGCATAAGAAATCCCCGATATAAATTGTATCGGGGATTGTTTTTGATTATTCGTTAATATTATTATTAATTTCTTTCCAAACCGCTATAAACGATTTTCCGCCAAATATCGCATTATCTATCTTGTATAAATCATAGAGCGATTTAAATTTTCTTAAATCACTTAAATATCCAAGATAAATACCATCTTTTTTTATAACTACTATAGAGTCTCTTCCATTGTAATTAAATTCGTATCCTTTTTTAAACTTTATCCAATCTTCTACTGTAAATGCAGCTGTTCCTGCAATTATTTTTAAGATGTCCTCTGCTATTTCTGTAAAAAATTCATCGTCTGAGACCAAGAAAACTTTTTCATCAGAATATAATTTTGAATACATAGCTATGTCATAACTCATTTGCATAAGCTCAGTCTTAGTAATCTCAATCTCAATATCTTTTTTATTATCATTAAACTTTTCTATGGCTTTTTTCCAAATAGGAGCCATCTCGCCAAAAATGCTTATGTAATCATAATTAGCACTGATAATTTTTTGTGCTGCTTCATTTACCAGTCTTTCATCTTTAGTGTGATGAACTATTAGGAACAATCTTTTCGCTTTAATTGTTTCAAAATTCATGTAGTGAGAATCATGAACACAAATATTATCATTTATCCATTCATAATTGTAATACATTATATATAAAATCCTTTCACTATCTGCGCTAGTCTTTTAAATAAATGTCCATCTCAATTCTAAGCCATTCATCCACTGTCTCTTTGTCCTTAATTCTTGCGTAAAGCTCTTTGCCAGCATCCATAAGCCTTGAGAATACTGCGTTGTCGCCTCTCGGTACGTAGCCAATCTTTTCTTTTTGAAGCGTTTCCACGCGTATGGCCTTATCATCGTGAGGATTGTCTTCTCTGAAAAATAATAATTTATCGTCAATATTTAAATGCTTTTCAATCTCAAAAATATTGTCGACGTGCGTTGTTCCAGCTACATGCGTTGTAAATAGATAGATTTCTCGCTCGAATGGCTTTGGCACGACAAGACCGCCTGTGCCATGTAAGACACCTAAAAGGCCGCCACCATCATCTTTTTTAACTAAATCACTCATCTTTCTCCTCCAATAATTTTGCGTTTATAACTTTCCAACATCCATTTTTAGAGCTTCCTACATATTCTATAGTACCAACATCTCTTAACGCTTTTAAATCTCTCTTTATTGTACTAAGAGATACTGAGAACAGCCTAGATAACTCACTTGCAGTAATACTTGGTTTATGCGTCATACAATCAAGAATTTTTACTCTTCTATCGCGAGTAGTTAATTTTTGATCCTCATTTTGACCCTCATTTTTGGTCTCATTTTGGGTGTCATTTTGAGTGCCATTTTGAGTGTCATAATTCATATTTTTCATTAGTACAAAAAATGAACTCTCTGTAGACTTAAACTCAGGCATTAAATCATCTCTATAATTTTCTTCTGCTTGATATGCTTCTATAATTTTTCTAAGGCCTGAACCTCTCCTTTCCATCAAATTCATTCTTGCAAATAAATCAGCTATTATAGGATTTCTCCTTCTTGAGTAAACTTCATATGGGTTTATATCCTGAACAAAAGTGCCATCATACATACCGCCCGGAGAATATATTTCTAATCTATCATCATATATATCTACATGAACTTCACTCCCTATCACAGAATAGTCTCTATGAATTAGTGCATTTACTATAGCTTCTTGAATAGCTCTCTGTGGGTACTCAGGATATTCAACTCTATACATTGCTTCTTTTTTCCACATTTTTTTAGTATTTCTTTTTATAAAATCCATTGAAGCTTTTAAAAGATATATGATATTGCCTTCAAACTCTTGATCATCTAGTGCATCCATTAATCCATTCGCCTTACTTAATCCATTCCATCTCGTACAAAATACTCTTGACTGATAAACTTGATGTCCATCAGCAAATAAAGCTCCTGCTATGCTTAATTTGCCTTCGTCATTTACAAGACCAAATGATTTTAAATCTTTCTCTTGAAGTTCTTTTCCTGTTCTTTCTTTAAACTCTATATATAGTTCTTTAAACGTTACTTCTTTTATACTTTTCTTTGATTCTAAGGAGTCATATGTTATATGCTCACCCTTTAAAGATAAGTTAAACAAATCTAATCTAGTGGCAGCTACGCTTTGATTGCCAATTCTTTTATATGCAGTTCTAGAGCCAGAATCAACAACAAAGTATGGAGTGTTTTTTCCTTGAAAAACAGTTAATATTATAACAATTTTTCCGTCAAAATCCAATATCTCTATATCAATATCAGGTACTGGGTCCATCTTAGTCTTTATTAATTCACTTATACTTTCAGAATCTTCTTTGTAATTTTTTAGCCCAAGTATAGTATTATCTTCTTTTACTCCAAAAATTAGCTTTCCACCTGAACCATTTGCAAAAGAAGAAACAGATTTCAACCAAGATTTTGCTTTATTTATCTCTAATTTTTCTTTCTTATCATATAAATTTGTTTCTCCTAAATATTCTTTTAATTTCAAAATGTCCCTCCATAGATGTGTTTTGTATCACTCATCTTTCTCCTCCAATAGTTTTGCTATAGCTTCTTCTAAATCCATTATTGCGTTTTCATAATCCTTAATCGATTCATTAAGCTCATCCTGCTTCTTCTTCATAAGACTATCATCATCAAGATAAATCTTTAATGTATATGGGAAGCGGCTCTTGATCTCTTCCATATTCTTTTTAATATTTTCAATAAGTTTTTCAAGACGAGCTTTTTCTTCGGCAAGGTCTAAGACAGTTTTTAGCTTAGTCTCATCATCCTTTGCCTCTTGATCCGCGCCAGAAACTACATAGATAAGCTTCATGCTAGCGACGTCACCACTTTTATACGCTTCGACCGCTCTTACAAAAAGTTCTTTCTCAGCCTCAGTGACTTCTGGGTTAAGGTCTGGGTGCAGCTTTTTAACAATTTTTCTATACATATCCTTAAGGTCTTCGCTCTCGACCTCGGATAAAAATTCGCCCTCGCTCCTCTTTATTGATGCATTCAACTCATGAAGTTTTTTCTCAAGCTCTTTCTTATACTCTTCAAACTCTTTGTCAAGAAGCTCTTCTATATCTATAAGGATGACTTTTTCTGATCTATAGACCTTTGCTTGAATAAGCTCCTTTTTTCGTTTGAGTCTTTGATACTTAAGGCTTAATTCATACAGCTTATACTCAAGATATCCCACTTTGACCATATACCTCATCTTGATGTTTGGGCAAACAGTGTATATTAAATTGTCGCGCTCCTCAACTAGCCTTACAAGCTCTTCTCTAAGCGCCTTTATATCGTCCTTTAGTTCAATTTTGCCTTTGAAATCCATAATATCCGCCATAGTCCACCTCTTTAATTAATTATATCACTAGAGATGACAATTTTCAAGGCAAAGAAAAGCTCTCTACTATAAGTAAAGAGCCAATATTTTTATCCAATACTATTCAATCCATCATAAAACTCGTTGAAGGACTTGATTTTACTCATCCTTCCGTACGAAAGCTCTTTGTTCTCGCCAAACTCGTATAGGAAGCACTTTGCAAGCTCCTCAACTGTCACTTCAAGCGTCGTGAAAAACTCTTGATAAGCAAAATTTTGCGCCTTGCTTCCCTCGTCGAACATATTTATAATCATCGATTCACAAACTTGATCAAGTGGATACATTTTGATATGCATTAGCTCATGAACTATGGTTTCTTCGATGTTCTCGTCTTTTGGATTTACTGCGTTTAGCATAAGTACTGCCTTTTTGTCTGTCGGGTCTATCTTGAAATCGCCCGTCTTATTCCATTCAGGATCTTCGACGAACTCCAGCCTTATGTCCCACTCAGGCACTATGCGTAGTTTTTTGGTGTATTTATCAAATAATTCTTTTACTTTTTCTCTGTCCATATTTTTACCTTCTTTTTTATTTGCTTTTTAATTGTTTTTGTTCTAAATCATTAAGTCTAGCTAGGGAAATAAGCTGACTTTTAGCCAAATTTCTAAGCTCTATCATCCTTGACTTTTGATCCAAACCCTTCTCTATCAGTATTGCGTTATAACTTTCCATATTAGCTAGCACTAAAAGTTCATTAAGGCTTGCATAGTCCCTAATATTACCTTTTAAATCTGGATTTTCCTCTCTCCACTCTCTTGCTCTTTTGTTAAATAAAGCAACATTTAGCATATCTGCTTCACTTGCGTATTTATATGAAAGCTGTTCACTTGTTAAGTCTTTGAGCAAATATTCTTTTATAGCATCTGTGTGTAATTTATAATTAATTTTAGAAATTTCTCTGTGCAAATTCCATTTCAATGATAATTTTGAATTTTCATCTGCTTTTAATCTTTGATAATCTTTAATAATGTACAGTTCAAATTCGGCTGATATCCAGGAAGCAAACTTAAAAGCAATGTCTTTGTGCGCGAACGTTCCACCATTTCTTCCAAGTCTCACTACTATACCTATTGCATTAGTAGTCTTTTGCCACTTTTGAGGAGATAAAGTAAAAGCATTGCTGCCAGCCTTTTTTAAATACCCCTCGAATTCGAGGGGGTTAAATTTAGGATTATTTAATCGTTCCCAAATTCCTAGGTACTCGATTGTATTAAAATTTCTCATCCAATTTGCAACAACAACATTAGGTTCTTCTGCATTTTTATACTTTGCAATATCAGTCAAACTAATATAATCGTTCATGTAATCTTCTGTGTAAACTTCTATTTCTACACCTTTTACTTCAATTTTTTCTTTTTTAATTTTATTCATAAGAAGCTCCTTTTATTTATCTCATAACCACGGCAATGGTATATGCGCCATCACTAATCACTTCTGCTTTAATTACTTTATCATCGTCAATTACTATGCCATCATCTATTTTTTTCACGCTAATGGCTCTCGCATCTTTATGAAAGCCTTTGCCAATGTACTTTAGATAGGCTTCAAGGGCTGTGAAGCGCATAAGAAATTCTTCCTTGCTCTCATAAGCGCCCTCATCGAAGTTCAAAAATTTTGTTCTTTTAAACTTTTCTAAGTCAATATCGCGGCTATTGTCCTCTATATCTACGCCAATCGCTTCACTTGCAACTGCCAAGAGTGAAATGTCTCTAGTATGTGAGATGCTAAAGTCTTTATCCCAGCCCTCTATATATGGCTTGCCATAGTTATTTAGCTTCCATATAGGATCCGCGCCACTATTGTCTAGCGAAAAAAGTATATTTACTAGGCCTCTTGTCTTTATGAAGCGCAGTTTAGCTTCCGCGCCGCTGATCTCATCTAGCCTTGCCTTGTTTAATAAATCTATATACTTTAAAAAATCACTTTCCTTTTGCAAGGCCATTGGCAATTTGAAAATTACCGGCTCTACTAAATTTACTTCGCTTAAATCTTCTGGCGAAGTGACTTCCATTAGCATGGGCATTTTACTCGAACTCACTGATATCGGTCTTCTCATCTATATTGATTCTCTTAAGCTTTTTAAGCGTCTCAGGCAGTCCGCGCACGATGTAATTTTTGCCAGGCTTAACGCCAAGAGTGACCTTGTAGCCCTCTTCTTCAGCAATCAACTCGCTTAGACCGTCCAAGTCGCCCTCTGGATAAGCAAAGACAAGCGGTTCGCCATCTGCAAAGGTCTTGTAAAGCGCCTTGAACTTGGCTGAGTCCCCCTTAAAGGCTTTGACGTAAGTCTCTTCGCTCTCGCCCGAAAGTCTCTTGGCAGTCTTTCTGAACGTGTATTTCTCATCCGGATAAGCCTGATGCATCCAGTATGTGTGTGAGCCAAACTCAATCACGCCCGCCATCTCCTTGGCTTCGGCCGCGCTGAAGTGCTCGTAAATCTCTTTATCCGTGTCTGGATACTTATTTAGGCCCATGGTCTTGCCAACTGGGAATATTGTCGCCTTTGCGCCATATTTCTTTAATAATGGAAAGGCTTCGGTGTAATTTGATTTATAGCCATCGTCAAAGGTCAAGACGCAGAACTTTTCTGGGAGATCCGCATCGCCATTAACATAGTCATATATATCCTTAAATGAAACTGTCTTGATATTATTCGCTTGTAAATATTTTAAAACGCTCTCGAACTTCTCTTTAGTGATGATGTAAGGATTTGCAGGGTCTTCGTCTATGTGATGCAATTCGAAGATGTAAAACTCTCTCGCATCGGGCTTTGCCTCTGTATATAGCGGCTCTTGGACCTTTTCGACGTAGCGGCCAAAGTCCTTGCGCTCGCCATAAATAGTCTCGAGCATCATCTTGCCAAGGGCGTTTCTGAAGTGAGCCGGGTCGTAGAAGAATCTCGGATCGTTCTCATACTCAGTTCCTGTGAAGTCCAAGAAAGGGCTGATCTCTGCGAGTCCCTTGTAGTAGCTCTCGACCTCTGCCTTATCGTACCTAGCTGTCTCGTCCTTATACATTGGGCACAAAAGCATTGTAAGCTCTACGCCAGCATCGTCGCAGGCCTTTTTCATGCGGCGAATTGCTTCAAGCGCGTCATTTGCGTGAGCCATCTCAAGCTTTGTATAGTCTTTGTTAAAACCCTTCTCGGCCTTGTAATCGTCCTCACTGCCGATGTACTCGATGTCCCTTTGGCTCTTGTCGTAAGAACCGTCAAGACTGAAGACGTCGAAGCTCTCTTGAACAAGCGATCTCTTGCCCATTGCCCTAAATTTTTCAATCGCATTTCTCGGATTGGCGAAAAGATATCTCGCGTAGAACAAAATTTTGCTCTCGCCCGAAACGTCCGGATTCATGTAGTAGTTTAGTGAAGTCCTCTCGCCGTTGTACCTAAGTGCCGATGGTATCGAAAGTGGCAGTATTACTGACTCCACCTCATAATTTTTCAAAATATAATCTAAATTCTTCTCAACAACATAAAGGTCCGCGCCGTATGAAAATAGATTAAAATACTTTTTGCCAGTGTATTTCTCAAGCTCAGCTGTGGGAATAGATGAGGCGCCACTTGCGCCCAAGATGAAGTTCTTGTAATCTTTTCCCTTGATGTACTCGATCTTCGCTGTCCTTGGGTTTTGTGTAAAATCATAAGTATACCACTTAGTAAATCTATCGCCAAAGACGTTAAATGGGTCAGCTAGCACATTCAAAATGGCTATGATAATTGCAAGAATTAAGATGCACGCAAAAAATATTCTGATGAATTTTTTCTCTTTCATATAATCACCTAATAATTTCTATAGATAAAGTCAACTTTTGTAAAACCGCTCGCAAATACGCCGAAGTATGCGACGAAGGCCATAAATATAAGTAGTCCTGTGAATAAATAGATTGGCTTTAGCTTAAGAACTTTTTCTTTCACGTCAATTTCCTTTTCTTCAGCAAGTGACACGATGAAAACAATAATTAGCGAGATAAGTATAACGGCGTAATCAAGCTTACTTAGACCAGTCGCTGCGTATCTGAAGCTCCTATCGACAAGGGTTTTCTTCATCATGTGAAGAGCTGTCCTTAAGCCAGCTGATCTTGTAAAGTACCTGCCTATAAAGACTATGACTAGCGTTGAGCATATTTTTAGCACTTTATAAGTAAGCGATGTATCTTTTAAGCCGATTTTTTCTCTGAAAGCTTTATTTCTTTCTTCAAAGATAAGTCCCAAAGTGATTATCGTGCCGTTATATAGACCAAAGGCCAAAAAGTTTAGACCAGCGCCATGCCATATACCTATGATGAAGTAAACAACGAAGCTCGCTATACTTAGTGTTAGGTACTTACCAAACTTGCGGCCAAGATGCTTTCTTGACTGTTTATTGATAAAGACGAAGGCCTTTGACAGCGATAGACTGTAGAAAACGTAGTCCTTCATCCACGAGCCAAGGCTTGTGTGCCAGCGTCTCCAAAAGTCCGCAAGGCTTGTCGCGAAGAAGGGCCTTTTGAAGTTTCGGTCGAGCTTCACGCCAAAAAAGTAGGCTGCGCCTCTTGCGACGTCGATGCCGCCTGAGAAATCACAGTAAATTTGAATTGAATAAAATATAATTGCAATAAAAACAAAGATGCCCGAATATAAATCCGGCTCAGTAAAGACTTTGTTCACGAAAACCGCTGCCCTATCGGCAATGACAAGCTTCTTAAAGAAGCCGTAAAGTATAAGCATAAGGCCATATGAAATATCTGTGGCACTGCTATCACCATGGTAAAGGCCATCTGAAATATCATCGTAGCGCGATATAGGTCCTTGCATCATTTGCGGGAAGAACGAAACGAAGAGCGAGTACTTGAAAATGTTCTTTTGCGCCTCGTACCTCGCTCTATAAACGTCAATCACGTAGCCAGTCGCCATGAAGATGTAGAATGAAATGCCAAGCGGAATGAAGTTCTCGAAAATATTGACTTTTGTGAACTTAACTAGACTTAGCATGCCAAAATTCAAAATGAGTGCGAGAGTCAAAACGAATTTATTCTTATGCTTTTCTAAATAAATGGCAGAAAAATAAGTGCTTAAAATTACAAAGATTAAGTAGACAAAGGCCTTTACACTGAAGCTTGCATAATAAGCTAAAGAGATGAGTAAAAGCGCCTGCCACTTGTACTTAGTAGCTTTAAACACAATAAAGGAACATAGTAAAAATACTATGAAAGTGAAGCTTGTAAAACTCATTGCAATGATTTAATTAGTTTCTCTATCGCTAAAACGTTTGCGAAATTCTCTGGCAATAGCTCGGAAACTTGTATTTTAACGCCAAAAGCGTCGTTTAATTCTATGACTAAAGTCACTATGTCGAAGGAGTCAAGTATGCCTTCTTCGATGATTTCGGTTGTGTCCTCAACCGCTTCTCCAGTGACGTCTTCGATGATTTCTTTTATTTTTTCTTTCATTGGTCTTCCCTCCAAATATATACGTAGGACTTAAGTCCGTCCTCTTTAAAACCATGTTTATGGTATAGTTTTATCGCTCTCGAGCCTTCATCAGTCCACACATTGACACGCTTTTTAATAGAAACGCATCCAAGATAATGGCTTAAGATCTCGCTGCCAAGGCCCTCGCCTCTCTTAGCTGGGTCTATGTAGAAGTGCTCGATAGCATCCTTAAACGCATCCGTGCTAAACTCGATAAAGCCAGCGCCATCTATCCCTATAAATAGCTTTTTCGCTATGCGCTCCTTGACCTCATCCATCGTTAGCCTCTCGCCTGAGTACTCGTCAAAGCTTTGAAGCGCATCATAAATAAATTCAGCGTCGTCAATGTACTTAACTCGGCTTGATTCATACGGCTCCTTATGATTTAGGCGCAGTCTCACTCTTGTCTTGTATAGTACAAAGCCCATATCTTCAAGCGTCTCGTCCATTTCCTTAGAAACGATTTCGCTCACAAAAGTGCCTTTCGCATCAAATTTTTCATTGATATCATTTATATAATAATAAAGCTTGTAGTAGCCCTCTCTTTTTATCAGGACATAGAAATTCCTTTCGCCTTTTATGTAGTAGAGCCTAGAGATATTGGCTTCATATAGCGAAGTATTCATGTAATCGTTTGTGATGGAGCCTTGATAAGATTTTAAAATCTCAAGCTCCGCAAGTGAATTAAACTTCTCCACGTTCATAAATTTCTAAAAGCCTCTTCTTATCTATCTTAGTGTTTTGCGTTTTAGGAAGAGCGTCCATGTGCACAAACTTCGATGGAAGCATGTATTTTGGCAGCCTTTCAAGGATAAAGTCCTTAAACTCCTTCCTCGAAAATTCCTTTCCTGAGTAAAACAAAATTATAATTTCATTTTCTTTATCAAAAACAGCGCTCGCTTCGTGTATGCCCATGGCGTAGACCTGTCTTTCTATCTCGTCTAGCTCGATTCTGTGGCCAAAAACCTTGACCTGATTGTCCTTTCTCGCCAAAAATTCTATCTCGCCAAACTTATTTTTCCTAACAAAGTCGCCGCTCCTGTAGACAATCTCTCTATATGCCTTGTTTAGCGGGTTTTGCACGAAAGCCTTTTCAGTTTGATCAAGCTTATTGTAGTAGCCGTATGAAACGCCTCTACCCCTGATAACAAGCTCGCCCTCATCAGCTTCACGGTCGCCGTCAAGTATCATGACCTCCATATTCTCACAAGCCTTGCCAATAGGGATGATCTCATCATCTTGAAAGTCCCTGTCAACCTTATAATAGCAGCAATCGCAAGTTGCCTCGGTCGGTCCATATAGGTTAAAGTACTCAGCCTTAGCAGCTTTGCGCCAGATGTTTAGCTTTTGCGCGCTCATTTGCTCGCCAGCAAAAGTAACTAGCCTTAAGTACTTTGGCTTATCTATATCAAAAACATTAGAATTTGCAAGTATATTAAGCGCCGACACCGACCATAGTATAGCAGTTATCCTATTTTCATTTAAATATTCAACTACCTTTACTGGAAATAAAAAATCCTTCGGGTCCATTAGATATAAAGTTGCTCCAGTCTTGGTAAATAGGCAAAGCTCCTTAAGCGACGCATCAAAGAAGAGCGGCGTTTGATTAGCAAGCCTATCGTCATTAGTTATTTTTAAAGTCTTATGAAGCCAATCTTGTAAGTCCACGAGCATCAAATTACTGATAACAACGCCCTTTGGCTCACCAGTTGTGCCAGATGTGAATAAAACATAAACAGGATCCGCGTCTATCATCTTAGCCCTGATCCTTTCAAGAGCCGCCTCGTCACAGCCATAATCATGGTCATAGTCATATTGAAGAGCATAATCTTCGAAAATGTTCTTCGTATGATAAATGCCTAGAGTGCTCTCAAGACGCTTTTTGATAGTCTCTATCCTCTCGCGAGGCATAGCCGCATCGATGGGCACGTAAAAGTTGCCGCTGTAAAGCACAGCAAAGAAAGAGATTATAGTCTCAAGTAGCCTGTCAGTCTCAACCATGATGGGACGCTTCGTTTGTGGATGAATTTTATGTATCTCACTTGCAAGACTCATAGCCCTCGCGCGAAGCTCACTAAAAGTGATGGACTTCTCCTTGTCAACGATGGCTACTTTGTCAGGATATTCACTTGTTATACGGTCGAGTTGATCGATGAATAGCATATTACACCTCATAATAATATTATCACAAAGACCTCTAATTGTCAATAATTAGAACTTTCGCGTTCGTGCAAAGCAATAGTGAGAAAAATGATTTTCACGAGCGCAGCATTCGGAAAAAACTGTTTAATTTCTTTGCGAAGTGAGCCGCCTATCAATTAAATATAAAATCTCCCTTCAGTAAACTATATTGTCTACCGTAGGGAGATTTTTAATTTTACTACTTTTTTTAAAAATAGAAAAGATCTTCAAATTTCTTTTCTAAAGCAATGCAAAGTATCAAAGCTAACTTAGCAGTTGGACAAAATTGACCAGTTTCAATTGAGCTAATAGTATTTCTTGAAACACCAACTTCGTCAGCTAACTGCTGCTGTGAATAGCCTTTTTCTTTTCTAACTTCTTTTAAATAATTTTTTAAAACTAGTTTATCATCCATGATTATCACTACTTCAATGTTATAAGGTTAGCTACAAATAAGGCAATTCCTACAATTGACATAAGCAATCCCATTAACAATTGCTTTTTCTCTTTTAATTTTGCATACATTACAAGATTTTTAGATGCCTCAATACTAAAATAAATACATAGTATTCCATAATTATAAGAATTGTAGAAAAAAGCTTCAATACCGAATAGTATGGCAACAACAGCCAATCCGATTTGGCTAGAAACTTCACCTGCTTTTTTAAAAACGTCAAGCATCATCTCATCGTGATTTTTATTCTCCTCACGACTTCTTGCTAAAATTTCATCTCTGTTCATATATGTCCTCCTTTTTTCTTTTGCCAAGTTTACTTGGTATTTGTATTATAGCACATGCCAAGTAAACTTGTCAATAGTTTTTAATAAATATTTTAATTTTTAAAGGAAAATTTTAACACTTATGGTATTTTAATCAATTTTGTATCGTGTCAATGAACCATCACCACACAGAGTTTGCAGAGCAAGCGGATGGATGGGACGAAGTGGACTGACGAAGCAAGCGCAGTGTACGTACGGGTACTCGAGCATTGCTGAGGAGGGAACGAGTTCCAGGCGCCGCTTGAATGCGAACTCCTAACCTAGCATAAAAAAAGAAGGCATTTGCCTTCTTTTTTATGCTAATGAGCCCATCGGATCCCACGGTTTTAGTACAACCGGTGCCTTCTTATAATCTTCTTGCTCTTTCTTAGTCAAATACTTCTTATTAACTACTGCTTGATAAACAAAGCTATCAAACCATTCATCACTCATAACGAAGTGGCCTTTGTAACCAAATTCATCACCCCATGAGTTTTCGACTTTGAATCTGACTGGCTTAGTGCCATCCATTTCAACGCCTGTAAATGTCATGGCGTGTGTCATTAGTGAGTAGCCATAATCAAGGCCATCTTCCTTAGAAAGTTCTAGGTCCATATCAAATAGTGTCTCGTAATCGATAACGTCTTTGGCAAGTGTTGCTCTCTTGTCGTCTTTATCGCCTGTGAACATGTCTTTACCTACGTCGCAGCCAAACCAAACTGGCATACCGTCTTGCAATTGCTTAACGATGGCTCTCTTTAGGTCTTCGATCTTTAGGTTAAGGTGCTTAACTTCTCTTCCTTCAACGATGTTACCAAGGTACTTGATTGTGAATGTCTTGTTGAATGGCTTATCCTTTGTTGGCGCATTTATGATTGAAACGAAGTCATCAAGATTTAGTCCAACGTATTTCTTAAAGAAGCTTTGTGGAGTTAAATTCTTTTCTTCTATAAGCTTATGGTCTTTGTCATGTGCAATGAAGTCAAAGCTTTCTGGAAGCTCGCCAAGTGTTGCAGTTAGTACGTTAAATACGTCTTGTAAAGCTGCCTCTTTAAGCGCATTCACTTCTGCTTTGCTCTTTCCTTCTTTAACTGCTTCTCTTAAAGTAACTGTGTTCTTTCTAAGTATCTTTGAAAGGTACTTATTTAGCTCTCTTGTATTTGATGAAGCGACTGTTTCTGGATAAACGTATTTTGGCACAAGACCATATTTATTAACAATGTTTACAAACATATCCCATTGGCCGCCGTCACATAGTGGGTCGCCCATAAGGTATTGCATTACTCTATCTTCTATAGGTTCATCTGCCTTTTCGATAACTGTTTCGAAGTAATAATTACTTCTTTCCAATTTATCAAAGAAGAATGGATAGCTTTGTGATAATTCAAAATTTTCTAAATTATATTTTTTAATGATGACATTTCTCATAAAGTTTAGTGAAGCAAACATCCAGCATCTACCTGATGCCTTTTGATTGCATACATCACCATTATCAATATCTATGTTAAACGTATATGGATTTGCCTTGATTTTGTTTACATCTGTCGCTACTTTTCTGATACCGCTTTGAACTGCAGCGTTCATGGCAACGATATTCTTTTTGTCTGACAAAAATTCTTTTTCTAATTCATTTAATTTATCTGTGCTTAATTGTCTCATCTTCTACCTCCTACGATTCCCATGGCATAAGCTTGATTGGCTCTTCATCAAGGGCTGCAAGCTCTTCTTGGTTAAGGTATTTCTTCTTCGGAATGATTTCGAAAGCGTAGTTATCAAACCAAGCCTCGTCCATAACTAGGTAGCCTCTGATGCCGGCCTTTTCGCCCCAAGAGTTTTCGACCTTGAACTTAAGTCCTTCATCAGTCCTGTCATAGCCAACTATGACCATGGCGTGAGTTGTGTTTGACTCGCAAGTTTCCATGCGTTCTACCTTACTTTGCTTTATATCGATATCGAATAAACTGTCTCTATCAAGTAAATTGTATACAAGGTGGCCAGTTCCATCGCCGTCACGCGATACGAAGGAGTCTTTACCAACGTCGCAGCCAAACCATAGAACTTCGTCGTCATCAAGCATAGCTACTACTATGTCCTTCATTCTTTGCATTGAAACGTTTAAATATTTTAATGAACCGCCAATTCTTTGTTGAATGAAGTCTCTTTCATAAACTTTGTTTTCTTCCTTGCCTTTGCCTGGATAATTGCCTAGTTCAACGTATTCGCTTAGGTCGTCTGCCATAAATTCTCTGTAAAAGTCAATGGCTGTGATGTTTCTTCTTTCAATAAGTTCATCGTCTTTGTTCTTCATGATAAGATCGAATCTCTTTGGAGGTACACCTAGGGCAATGGCTGTGATCTTATAAACGTCTTTAAGTGCCTTGTCCTTGATCTCTTCGATTTCTGCATCAGTCTTTGCATTTCTAATGTCTTTAGCAGCGATCTTTAGTCTCTTGTCAAGAACGAAGATTAAGTTATCAGTCTTTTTAACGTCAGCTGTGTCTGGATAAACATATTCAGGGACTATGCCATATTTGCTGATTAGTCTTGAGAATGTTGTCCACCAAGCTCCGTCGTCAGCTGCGTAGAAGATAACGCCTCTATTTAGCCTATCATCAAGGTCTTTGTCTTTAAGCGCGATAACGTCTTCAAGATATTGATTAGCTCTTTCAAGCTTGTCAAAGAAGTATAGGTACTTGTGTGAAAATTCCATGTCGCCTAACTTAAACTTCTTCATCATATTAACCCTGATAACGTTAAGACCAGCAAACATCCAGCATCTACCGGATTGTCTTTGGTTTGTCATCTTACCTATGTTTATAGTTTTTTTGAAAACATCTGGGTTTTTTGTAAGCTTCGCATAGTTAATGGAAGCGTCCATGATGCCAGCAGATGCGATCATATTTTGTGCTGCCTTGTTAAAGTTCTCGTCATAAGACTTTTTGAACTTAGCAAGGACATCTTTTGTAATTGATTTTTGCATATTGTCCTCCTTTATATATAAATATTTCATCTCTCGTAATAATTATAACTCTTAGAAAATATTTTTGCAAGTATATTAAAAGGGAAAGATATAATCTCTCCCCAGTATATAAAGCCGTACTATATATTTACTTAGATCCTAATTCTCTATCTATAGTGATCTTAGCAGCAATATTGTTATCTGCAAGTGTAAAGCTGTCAACTATGTCTAGAGCAAGCTCTTCTTCTTCAATTTGCTCATTGATGAATTGGTGCATAAAAATTTCTGTTGCGTAATCATCATTTTTCTTAGCAACATCGTGAATCTTGTAAATTCTTTCAGTCACTTTCTTTTCATGATCAAGTATAATTTTAGCAACTTCAATAGGTTCTTTAACATCAAATTCTTTCATCTCTATGGACTTAAGAAGAGGAGTGTCATCACGCTTTTGAATAAATTCAATAAATTGATCTGCGTGATTTAATTCTTCTTTGTAATGGTTTGCAAGCCACTTAGCGTAGCCTTTGTAGTTTTCTCTCTCCATAGCAATGGAAAGGTTTAAATAAATATAACCTGAGTATAACTCAAAATTAATTTGTTCATTTAAAGCATCTAGTACTTCTTTGTTCATCTTTAAAACCACCTTTAATTATATTTATATTGTACGGCTAAATACCAAAGCATTTTATATGAAGAAAGCCGGCATTACCGGCTCTTCATATATAAATTTAATTAAGCTTTTTCGTTTTTCTTCTTAAGCCACTCTTCGTAGCCTTTTTGAAGCTCTGCGTTGTTCTTCTCGCAGTCACACTTGTGAGCGCAGCCAGCGCATTTACCTTCTTTAAATGATCTTCTAACACTCTTAAATGAAAAATAAACTAGCACAGCTACTATTAAAACTATAATTATATCTATAAGGCTCATTAAGCCACCTTCTTATACTTTTGTCTTTGCTCGATTCTTGCAATGATTGCGCCAACAACGGCTACAACAACTAAGCCTGCTAATACATATAGAATTAGATTGCCTTGTACGTCAACTGCTTCTGACGCTTCTTCAGCTGCTTCGTAGTCAAGCGGAACTTTTTTTACAAGCTCTGTTCCTTTGAATATCAAATTGCCAAGTACATTTACAATAAAGGCAAGTACATAAGCAAGACCTGTTTGGAATATGATAGTAAACCAAGTATCCTTCTTGTTACCAAGCTCTCTTCTCATAGCTCCGATAGCTGCAAAACAAGGTGCTGCAAACATTGTAAATATGATAAAGGCAAAAGCTGTTACTTGTGAGAAGTATATAGGTACTTTAGCACCAACTGATGCAAATGTAGCAACAACTACCTCTTTAGCAACTAAACCAGTGATAGTCGCTACTGCAGGCGCCCATGAATCACCAAAGCCAAGTGGAATGAAGATGTATCTTAAATAAGATCCAATTGTTGCAAGCATAGAATTTTCTATGTCGCCATCAAGCCACTCAAGTCTAAAG
>NZ_CAKPYL010000011.1 GCF_934202865.1 uncultured Fenollaria sp.
AGCTTAATAGTTCTTTATTTTCAATTAGCTTTTCTCTATCGAAATCATCATTTGTCTTATATATAAGCTCATCAAATAGCGCTTTTAGCTCGGATATCTTGATATCTAGATTGATGTTGACTATGGCGTCGTCCATATCCTCTACAGTTACTAAACCTTGGCCGTTGATGCTAACGCTTGTAAGTACTTTCTTCCACGAGTTTTTAAACATCGCGGATATACCCTTGATCTTTTTGCCATCAACAAGTCTTGATCTCATCTCTTCAAGTGACTGTCTTAGCTCTTTTTGATTCATATCAGCTGGGTAGATAAGTCTCTTGCCTCTTAGGTGCTCAACGTTTCTATCGTAGTAGTCATCAAGCTCTGTGATTAGCTCTGTTAGTCTAATGTAGCTCTTCTTATCAGCATTGCCTGCCTTGGCACTAACAATGACTTTGATTTGCCAATCTTCTAGCTCGTCAAGACTATTGATATAGTCAATCTTTTCGTAGATATCGCTAAAATCTTCATCAGCCTTGCCATGGTAAAGTGCATTTTGATCAAGGTAGACTCTTTCCTTTAAAGTGATATTTCTTCTGATCTCTTCCTTAAGCGTCTTCGCTCTAAGAAGTGCTGCATCCATCGCATCTATAGTCTTTTCAAGGTCTTCTGGATTAAGTATGCTGTTTGGATCTGGTAGACCTATATTTAATTCTTTTTCGTCCTCTCTCGTAAGAGCCTCGTTTGAGTAGTACAAAAAGTCTATGTCTCCCTTTGATATCGGTAGCGCCTCATATAGCTTAACCTCGCCCGGTATCTTGTTTAGACCGTCGTGATCATGCAAAAATCTTGCCGCGTCTATTGGGCTGAAGACTTCTTCACCTATATTAATACTCTTTAGCTCAGATGATTTGATGCTAAAGATTTTCTTTCTTGTTTCGTTAAGTCTCTCGATAAGAATGTTTCTATCCATATTGAGCTTTTGTATCTTTTCTTTAAGCTCTTCTATGGAGTGATTGCTTATATAATCAGTGATCGAGTCGATGGACTTCTCCATGTCCTCGTTGTTGTCGTCAATAGTCGATACGCAAAGGGCTCTGATCTCTTCTTGAGTCATGCTCTTTAGTACAGATAGTGCCTTCTTTGTTTGTGAAGCGACTAAAACAGTTTTGCCTCTTGCAAGTATATCGCCCAATAGGTTCGCTATGGTATGCGTTTTACCTGTGCCCGGCGGTCCTTGCACCAAAACAGTATCGTAGTTAGCGATTCTCTCGGCTACTTCAAGCTGCTCCTTGTTCGCTTCCTTAGTGAATAAAACGCTTTGCGAGATGCCCTCGATGTTTCTGATCTTGTCCTCAAGCGTTTCTGCTCTCTCTTCTGTTTCCTTTTCCTTGATGTTTACGCCGCATAGATTAAGTAGGCTCTTGTTCACTTCCGAACCCTTTTCTATGGACTCAATCATCTCGTCAAGATTTTGTATAAAGTCAGTCTCTTTATTTCTTAAGAATAATAGTGGTCTATTGATTATGGTGAAAGCCTTATCCGTTTCGCTCACACCAGCCTCTTCATAAGATGAGTCCGTATGTAACCTCTTCGCCATAGACTTCATTAGCTCAGCCATTGACGCTGTGTCAAATGGGTGGTAGTAGTTCATGGAGATGTGCTCCATGATATTCTTTAGCTCCAAGTGATTAATACTGTCAATCATTGATATTAGCTTGATATCAAGAGTCATGTCTCTGTTTGTATCGCGTATCGCTATACTATCTTTCCTTGAGTCAAAATCAATTGCCGCCCTCTTTATTAATATAGGATGATAGATATTGGCATCGTATTTAGATATTAAAATGCCATTGGCAAAGACTAATTCATATAGGTGCGATTCGTTCTCAAGCTTGTAATATAGCTCTCTGAACTCCTTGAATAAATTTTGCACTCTAATATCTTCTTGCGTTTTTTGCGAATAAGGTCTAGTGATTCTAAGGATCACGTCGCTCGTCGAATCGCTTCCGCAAGAAAAGTAGAGGAATTTATTGTTAAGGTTAATCTCGTCCAAATACTTGTTCCAAAGCTCGTCCTTAACGTTTAATATAGGCTTGTACTTGTCGTCAATAGTTTGCCTAATGTATTTAAATAATGAAATTACTCTTTGTCTCTCGTCCATTTCTTCTCCTATCTATGCTAATAGTGTAAATAGTATGTGTGCTGAAAAGCCAGCTGCTAAGCCGCCTATAGTGTGTGCGAATATTGATTTGCCTGCTAGATCGTTATAGCCAAGGGCATCCATCATCGCAATATGTGTAGAAAGATAGCCTGACCAGCACATGCAGATAGCTGTGAAGACAGCTATGTCTGAGGCATTTGCTGCACCTGTATTAATTAGTTCAGGTACTAGGCCTATAGCAGCTCCTGCTGAACCAAGTGCTGTGATTGGAACGGCTATGCACTTGCCCGATGTAAAACCGAATAATGGCTTGATTATAAAGCTTAGTTTGTCCGCAATCATTGGAAGTAGCTTTACTCCTTCCTTTGCAGCGCCTGTGTAAAGCCCATCTGGTCCCGGTCCATTAGTTAGTATAAGTACCACGGTGCAGATAAGTATAACACCCGGAACTATTGATAAGCCCATGTCTACACCTATCTTGCCTCCATCTAGTAAGGCGTCTATAAATCTATTGAAAATCGATCCTTCTCTAACTGGTCTTAGGTCCATAGTTGCCTTAGATGCGTCTGCATCGCCGACAGCCATCGCCTCAAGACCAAATTTCTTCTTGGTAAATATCATCATAATTCTAACACTAACGATAGAGCCGATGATTGCTCCTAAATTACCTATAAGCGCTGCCTTTATACTGCCGTCTATCTTTAGTCCCATCATAGTAGTAGTCGTGATAAATCCCATACCAAAGGCTGTGCCTATGTTTGTCAAGACTGGCACTTGATATTTTTTGAAATACCTTAAAAAGTTTTTATCCTTAGCTAGAGCAAGTATCGATGGGTTATCTGATAAGTAGCATGTCAAAACGCCGACAGATGCCGCTCCCGGCAAATCGTATATCGGCTTCATTAGTTTTGACAAGAGCTTATTGATTAAGGATATAACACCAAACTCGCTTAGTATGGCCGATAGTCCTCCTGCAACTACGGCTATGGCCATGATATAAAAGCAGACTTCCATAAGCAAGGCATAAGCTGTATTCATAAAGGTATTGATTAAGTTAATGGCTCCCATCTTAGATGAAAGATAGTAGAAAAAGGCAAATAGTACTGCCAAAAAGATAAATGTTTCTAAGCTGATGGCTTTTTTAAATTTTCTTTCCATAATTTTTTCCTGTTAAAATTTATTTTATAATCTCAAGCATCACGTCGTCAACTCTGTTAAACGCGCTTCTGCAAAGAAGTCCAACGTTTTTGATAGTGTCTTCAATAGTGCCTGAAACAACTCCGACATTTTCCTTAGGAGTGCAGCCGTTAAGTGCTAAAAACGCGCTAAGTACTGCTTCGCCTGCACATGTCGATAGCTTTAAGGAGCAAGTATTTTTTGCCCCGTCGCAGATAAGTCCAGTAAGGTTTGCAAACATGTTTGAGCAAGCGCCTTCGATTTCTTCGTCTGTTCCACCCATCATCATGGTGATGCCTGCTGCAGCGCCAAGTCCAGCTGCTATAGCACAGCCGCACATGCCAGATAGCTTTCCTGAGAAAGTCTTGACAAAACGATTGATGGCGTGACCGAAGTATATCGCTCTAATCATGTCTTCTTTATCTAAGTCGAATTCTTCATATATTAAGTATACAGGTATGATAACGTTGATGCCTTGGTTACCGCTGCCGCCGCTTGTCATAACCATGCAGTTACCGCCACTCATCCTCATATCAGCAGCTGCCGCAGTTAATATTCTGGTTCTTGTATAGGCATCGTTTGAAATTATGTTTTTGTTCTCCATCTTCTTAAGGCTTTGTCCTAAAAGATTCGAGTTTTTAAGCTTAAGTCCCTCATTTGCAGCGCGCATATTCATCTCAACGCCCTCTTCAATAAAGGCAAGCTCTTCCATTGGCGTATATAAGACAAGCTCTTTAATCTTTTTAAGAGTAAGTTTTGACATAAATTCCTTCACATCGTCCTTTGCTTCGTCTAACTTATTCTCATAAAGAACTTCGTCATCCACTTTTATGTATTCAACATTAGTATGTCCCTTTTGTAAAAGGCCCTCTACTGTCATGTCGTCAAATTTTAAACTCATCTTAACGTATATGTCAGGTGTATCTTCATCGTAGCTTAGCTTGATATTTAAAGTCTCTCTAAGCTCCTTCGCTCTAGCTATCATCTCGTCAGTAAATTTAGTTAAAACAAGAAGGCCGTCGTCCTTATTGCCTCCGCTTAGGCCCAAGATAGCTGCAAGGTCAAGACCGCAAGTACCAGTATTAGGTATAGTAACGCTCTTACCATTCTTATAGATGTTCTTGCTAACAACTACATCGATCTCATTAGCCTTAGCAATGTCATCTTTTATGTACTTTTTTATAAACGCTCCAAGGTAACACACGGCGATGGGCTCGGTGCATCCAAGGGCAGGCATGGTATCTTCTTTGATGATATCAAGAAGCTCCTTTTCTTCATTAGTCATAGTATCACTCCTAAAAAATAATCTCCAAGATGATTATAACACAAAAAAGTCTTTACTTCAATGATTTTAAAAAGGAGAGAATGGTTTTTTATAAAATATTTATTCTCTTGACTTTCATATGCTAAAAGCTTATACTAGAATTAGTGGACTAAGCTCACATAAAATTCAAAGGAGGTATATTATGAGTGAAAAATATCCATTAAATGTTCCTACGCCAACACACTTTACATATGTGGTTAAGGACCTTCCAAAGGTAACAGTAGAAGAGCGTGAAAAGGCACTTAAGGCAACTCACTACAACGAGTTTGCGTTTCCATCGGGGCTCTTAACTATTGACATGCTATCTGACTCGGGTACGACTGCCATGACTAACACTCAGTGGTCATCGATGTTCTTAGGTGACGAGGCATATGGCAGAAACACTGGCTACTACGTTCTTCTTGATACTTTTAGAGACATCTTTGAACGCGGCGGCGAAAAGAACTGGAAGAAAACTCTAGATCTAGTTAGAACTGATTGCAGAGACGTTAAGAAGATGATGGACGAAGTTTATCTGTGCGAGTACGAAGGCGGCCTCTTCAATGGCGGCGCAGCGCAAATGGAAAGACCTAACTCCTTTATCATTCAACAAGGACGTGCTGCTGAATCGGTTCTTATGGAGATAGTTAGAAATATATTGACTGAGCGCCATCCAGGCAAGGTCTTCACTATACCATCGAACGGTCACTTCGATACAACTGAAGGCAATATCAAGCAAATGGGCTCTATACCAAGAAATTTATATAACAAAAAACTTTTATATGAAATACCTGAGGGCGGCAAATATGACAAGAATCCATTCAAAGGCAATATGGACTTAGAAAAATTAGAAGAGCTAATAAATGCTGTCGGAGTTGAAAACGTTCCACTAATCTTTATGTGCATCACTAACAACACTGTTTGCGGTCAACCCGTATCCATGGCGAACATAAGAGAAGTAAATAAAATCGCTCACAAATACGATATACCACTTATCTTTGACGTGGCTCGTTGGGCAGAAAACTCTTACTTCATCAAAATGAATGAAGAAGGCTACAAAGACAAATCCATCGCCGAGATAGCGACTGAGATGTTCTCATACTGTGACGGCTTCTGTATGTCAGCTAAAAAGGATGGCCACGCTAATATGGGCGGCATGCTAGCCTTTAGAGACAAGGGGCTATTCTGGCAAAAGTTCTCTGACTTTAATGAAGACGGCTCCATGAAGATGGATGTCGGCGTAAGACTTAAAGTTAAGCAAATCTCTTGCTACGGCAACGACTCCTATGGCGGCATGAGTGGCCACGACATCATGGCACTAGCTGTTGGTCTATATGAGAGCTGCGATTTTAATTACATGGACAGCCGTGTTAAGCAAGTCGAGTACCTTGCTCAAGGCTTCTACAAGGCAGGCGTTAAGGGCGTTGTCCTACCTGCTGGCGGTCATGCAGTCTACATCAACATGGACGAGTTCTTCGATGGCAAGCGCGGTCACGATACTTTCGCTGGACAAGGATTTTCGCTTGAACTTATTAGGCGCTACGGCATAAGAGTTGCTGAGCTTGGTGACTTCTCAATGGAGTATGACCTTAAGACGCCTGAGCAACAAGCTGAACTAGCAAACGTAGTTCGCTTTGCAATAGACAGAAGCAGACTTACTCAAGAGCACCTTGATTATGTTATAGCAGCTGTCAAAGCACTTTATGAAGATAGAGAAAGCATTCCAAATATGAAGATACTTTGGGGTAAGAACTTACCTATGAGACACTTCCACGCATTCTTGGAACCATATAAACACGAAGAAAAATAATTTATATACGCTAATGGCGGCACTTTATGTGCCGCCATTTTTGTTCTGCGCGCATAAAAATAGAGATGCGAATAAAATCACATCTCCATCATCTTATGCTAATAAATTTTCCGTCTCTATAAATTTTTCTCACGTACTTCTCAAAGTCCTCTTTACTAAAGCCTATCACTCTATCGCATTTGCTGCACTTAAGAGTAACGCCTTCATCCATTGATATGATTTTAAATTCATCACTGCCACATGGGTGGGCCTTCTTCATCTTAACAAGATCATTTTGCTTATATAGAAGCATTAGTAATCAAAGACCTCGCCTTCAATTTTCTTGTCCTCGATCAGTTTATTTACTCTGTCAAGGTCATCCTTGTTAAAGACTATTGACAAGCCGCAAGACAAGCTAACGTGTCTTGGTGTTGGTATCATCTTGTACTCGATTGCTTCACTCTTAAAAACGCCTTCAGCAAGTATTGCGTGGTGAGTTGAGTTGAAGCTTAAAACGTATCTCTTCATTATGATAAAACTATGTTTCTATCTGCCTTTTCTAATGTTTCATAGATAGTGTACATATTAGAGATTTCGCCAACTGCAAGCTTTTCTTTTAAGCCGTAGAAGTCTAGACAAGTACCGCATGAAATGATCTTAACGCCATTGTCTGCCATGTTCTTAATGTCTTCAAGCACTTCGCTGCCTTCACAAGTTAATTTAACTCCGCCATTGAAGAAGACTATAGTCTTTGGTAGTGGAGCTGTTTGTGAAACTGTATATAAGAAGCTCTTGATAAGTATTGCGCCAAGCTTTTCGTCGCCGTGGCCCATAACGTTAGTGCCTACACCTATAACAAATGTTTCGTCGTCTGCTTTTACTTCAACAGCGTGATCTTTGTTGATAGTTACTTTGTAGTCTTCGCCCACTTCTTCAACTGTAGCCTTAAGTCCCATGGACTCAGCTAGTCTTGATAAGTTTTCAGTAGCAACCTTGTTATCTACAAGTGTGCAAACTACACCTGTTTCCATTGCGTCCAATTCTTTCTTTGTTAATATAACTGGCTTTGGACATGCCAATTTTCTTGCATCTATTTCCTTCATAAATACCGCCTCCTACTTATAATTTATACTTAAAATAGATTTCTGTCAAGATATTTTATACTATTATAAATAATTCTTATACTTTAGCCTATCTTTATTGAATAAATTGTTATGTTCTCATCAGAGACTACAGCGATAAAGCCTCCGCTCACATAAATATTTCTTATGTCCTCTTGCATGTCTTTCATATAGTACTTAGCCTTATATGGTATATAAATTTCTCTTTCTGAGTAAACGATGTAGTCGTTATTATACTTAAGCATGCTCTTCACATTTTGATTAAATGTATGCTCGTCAAGAACTTCTGCTTTATTATTAAGCGTCATAAGCTTATCATCAGCTAGCAAATAGACTTTTGATCCATCGACAGCTATGTCCTTAAGAGTATTGTACTCTTTTTTGAATACAATAGCGTCCTCTTGCATATAGTATAGCGCTTTGTTTGTCGCAACAAGCTTCATGTCCTTAAGATCCGCGATAAAGGCAATGACTTCGTCGTTAAACTTGTAATAGAGTTTGTTCTCGCCCTTTCTATTGATCTCCTTATACAAAGAGGCCTTGATCTCACTTGAATACGGGTCGAAGGAGGCTATCTGCATAGTCTTGAAGTCCTTGTCGACATTGTATGTGAGTATCGGGTTTAGCGCCTTGTATCTAAAGCGTTCAGTGAAGTCATCGTCATAAGCACGAAGCGTTTCATTGAAGTTGTCACTTAACCAAGCAGTGTATCTGCCGCCTTTTTCATCTATAAACGATATTGCCTCGTCATAATTAAAGTCCTTCACGTCTTTTAGGTCATCATAGCTCAAAATATTGACAATACCATTAGGCGCGTCAGTCGAGTAGATGTACTTGTCCTTAAAAAGCACGTTCGCGCTCTTCGCTTCGAAGTCCCTTCTCATTAGCTCTTCGTCGCTCATGCCAGTCATAACGAGAGTACCATCTTTATGATAATAGATATGGCCATCTCTAAAGCAAACTCTCATGTCCGATGTTAAATTCCTTGAATAAACTTTGTCAAGACTAAGGGTCTTGTCGCTCTTTAGGTGGAGCTTAGTCAAAAAGCCGACCACTTTATCAGGAAAAGCAAAAGTCGCTGCAAGAAATAAGATTAAAACCACAGCTATAGTGATGAGTATTTGTTTGTAAATATTCATTTCCTTAAACATTTTAATAATAATCCACTTCTCCCATATTGCCATATGAAGCTAAATCATATGGTGCAAAGACGCCTCTGTCAGTAACTACTGCCGAAACTAGTTCTGGCGGAGTCACGTCGAAGGCTGGATAAAATCCCTTAACGCCCTTCATTACATGGCTCTTGCCCATAAAGGATGTCGCTTCATGAGGGTCTCTCTTTTCTATACTTATATCGTCAATCGATTTACCTAAATCAGGTATGCCAGTTACAAAGTACGGTATACCCATGTATTTTGCGCAAATTGCTAGCTGCAAAGTGCCTACCTTGTTAACAACGTAGCCTTCCTTAGTGATGCTATCAGCTGCTGAGGTGAATAGGCTAATGTTCTTCTCTTTCATTGTCCACGCGCCCATATTGTCAGTGATGACTGTAACGTCCTCGCCTTGGCTCCTTAGTACTGAAGCTGTTAGTCTCGCTCCTTGTAAGAATGGTCTTGTCTCTGGACAATAAACTTTAATCTTTTTGCCAAGCTCTTTCGCTCTAAGCATCATATAGCCAACTATGGTCTCGCCAAAGCATTGCGTCATGATGGCGCCTTCGTCAGGCATTAGCTTTGCTAAGTTCTTCGCCACCTCGTTTATAGCTGAGTACCTTCTCTCTAGTGACTCGACTGCTCCTTTGAATATCTCTTCGTATGGAACTAAGTCCTTCTCTATCGCGTCCTTGGCGATATCATAGGCCCTTTCAGTTACTTGCGCCATCCTAAAAGATGTTGTTTCTCTAGCATTGGCAAGGGCTAGCTTTGCTTCGTTCATATGCTTAATGAATTTACCTTCAGTGAAGTCCTTTGCTTCATATGCAGCGAGTGCCATGCCCATAAAAGCGGCTGTATATGGCCCAGCGCTTTGAGTAACCATATTCTTAATCGCGTCTCTTACCTCTTTATAGTTAGAGCAAATTTCGTAGCGCGTTTCAATCGGGTAGACTCTTCTATCAAGTATCTTAACCTTGCCGTCTTCAAACCAAGCAACGTTCTCGTACTTAAGCATGAAGCCGAGGTCTTTGTCCATCCTGTCTTTATTGTCCATAGGACTTCATCCTTTCAATAACTGCTTCTATATCTTTTTTGCTTAATACGTGTACATCGTCTTCGAAGCGCACTATGTGATACATCTTCGCGATGTATTCTATGGTTCTAGCATTGGAGTAGGCTTCTCTAAGGTCCTTGCCTAGTGCTAAGACGCCGTGATTAGCAAGTAAACAGCCCTTTCTATCTTGAAGTGCTTTAAGAGCTGCCTCAGCTAGCTCTTGTGTGCCGAATGTAGCGTATTCAGCGCACTTTATGTCCTCACCGCCAAGGTCGGCCATGATGTAGTGAAGTGCTCCAAGGGGCTTACGAAGTGTGCTGTAGCTAGTTGCATATATCGAGTGTGTATGAACTATGCTTCTTATCTCGGGTCTGTTCTTATAAACAAGCGCGTGTAAAAATGATTCTGTCGATGGCTTGTTCTTGCCCTCAAGTATATTTAGATCTAGGTCCATAACAACAAGGTCATCAAAGTTCATGTGATCGTATGGAATACCCGATGGTGTGATAACCATCGCCTTTTCATCCGGGTCATATATACTTAGATTGCCAGCTGTGCCAACACTTAGCTCATCTATAATCATCTTTTTAGCGTATTCAATAAGTAATTTTTTATCTTGTATAAACATCTAGTCACCTTCTATATTTTTAATATCTTCATTATCATCATCTGTATATGATTCTTGAATGTAGTTTCTATCGATTTTGCCTGTATCCTTGACTTCATCAGCAAAAGTCAATATAACTTTGCCAACGTTGTCGCCTTCCTTAAGCTCGACCTTTAAGGATTGCTTAAGAATGTATCTGTCGATGACAACGCCCTTGCCTTGCTCAGTGATAATTATTGCGCCTATCCTTGGCATCTTATCAACTAATTCGTTATATTGATCAGCCTCATAATTTAGGCAGCACATAAGTCTACCGCAAAGACCAGATAGCTTGCTTCCGTTAAGCGTTAAGTCTTGGTTCTTCGCAAGGCTTATGCTTATAGGTGAGAAGTCACCTAAGAATGACGAGCAACAAGTCTTTCTGCCGCACTTACCAACTGATGGTATGCACTTTGCTTCGTCTCTGACGCCAACTTGTCTAAGCTCAATACGCATTCTAAATATTCTTGCAAGATCCTTAACAAGCTCTCTAAAGTCAACACGGCCCTCAGCTGTAAAGAAAAAGATAACTTTGTTTAAATCAAGAGTGAAGTCAACGTCAAGTAAGTTCATTCCAAGACCATATTCCTCGTTCTTTTGTATAAATATCTCTCTCGCTTCAGCCTTTCTATTGTCATTGTCAAGTTTTTGAGCAATGTCCCTCTCAGTCGCCTTTCTGATGATTGGCTTAAGAGGTATGCCAAACTCATCAAGGTCTATCTCCTTATTTGCGATGACAACGTCACCTAGCTCAAGACCTCTAACAGTCTCAACTACGACCTTGTCATCAGTAGTAAATTCTTGCTCCATAGGATCGAAGTAAAAAATCTTTCCTATGGGCTTAAATCTTACGCCAATTATTTTTTTATTCATTTAATCACCTATCAAATTTTTCTATCATATTTAAAACTAAAGTCTCGAGATGCAGTCTAAAGTTACCGCTATTACCCAAGTATCTTTTAGTCTCTTCTATCATGTCAATACTATCTACCAAGTCATATAGAGCGAGCCCTTTAAGGCTTTTAATCTCGTCTTTGTAGTCAAGATTAATTATCCTTTCTTCACTCGAGGCTATATCCTTGATAAAAATTTCAAAGTATGTAAGTATTTTTTCAATATCATCTTTCTTCTCTTCTAAAATCGCAAGGTCCTTGATGCTCTCATAACGCTTTGCCTTTAACACGTTAATGGCTGCGGCTATGCTCGCCTTTCTGAGCTGCATCTCGTTTTCGTCTTCAATAAAGGATTTAAGCGCACTTATATCACCCATGGCAATGGATGCATATAGCTCTTTATTATCAAGCTTTGGATAATTTTCATTGATGTATGCCATAAGCTCGGCCTCACTAAGAGGCATCACTCTAATCACTTTGCTTCTTGAGATGATGGTGTCAAGTATCATGTTAAGGCTCTTAGTAACTAAGATGACTACAACATAACTTGGCGCCTCCTCAAGCGTTTTTAGTAGAACATTTTGGCTCTCGACTTGAATGTCTTCTGCGCCCAGAAGCATATAGACCTTTCGATCGAGCTCGAAGGGCCTTATGTAAACATCCTTTGCTATCGTTTGAGCGTCTTCTTTCTTAATCTTATCCGACTTACCAAAGAGAGCAAAGTCTGCTTTTTTCTCAGGAATTTTTGACTTAAGAAGAAGCCCTGCAAATTCCATCGCAAGGCTTTCTAGATAATCACTGTCTTTGCCTTCAAAAATATAGGACGATACAATTTTATTATTATTGATATCGTTATAAAGTATTTTTTTTACTTCATCATTCCCAAATATTTTCTCAAACACAAATTTACTCCTAAACTCTTAAAAATTCTTCTACGTTTAATACAAATAATGTTGCTCCACCAACTTTTACTTCAAGTGGATATGGAACAAAAGTATCTCCAGGCATAGTTACAGTAAGTAAAGATGTAGTTATCTCTCTTGTCTTGCAGTTATGATCGACAAGTTCCTTAACTTCATTTACTTTGTCATCTTCAACACCTATAAGTAATGTAGTGTTGCCAGATTTTAAAAAGCCGCCTGTTGAAGAAAGCTTTGTTACTCTATACTTTTTTTCTGTAAGAGCATCCATTAGTGCATTAACATCTTGATCTTGAACGATTGCTACAATTAGTTTCATACTAACACTCCTTCATTAATTTTTTTACTTCCTCTAAGGCTTCGTGAGCAAGGCCCACCTTGTCCTTAGTACCATCCAATTTAATTAGCTTCATGTGATTTTCTTCATAAAGCTTTAAGTATGCTAGGTGAACCCTCTCTTGAAAGTCCTCTCCCAAAGACTCTATCCTGTCAAGCTCACCAAGCTTTTTCAGTCTTTCATAAGATTCTTTCGCATCCAAATCCATAAGTATAGTAAGGTCGGGTCTAAAGCCATCTAAGAAAAAATCATTTATCTTCATGACCTCATCTACACCAAGCCCTCTGACTATGCCTTGATAAGCAAGTGACGATAGTAAGAATCTATCTAGTATGACCGAAGTGCCCTTCTCTACATTTGGCTTAATCACCTTGTCATATAGCTCGGATCTCGATGCTGCGAAGAGAAGCGCCTCTGTGTGATAATCCATATCCTTATTTGCTTTGTCAGCCAAGATATCTCTTATCTTCTCACCAATATCAGTAGATCCTGGCTCTCTCGCGTTTATATAATCAAGGCCCATCTCATCGAAGTAGCCTGTGATTGCATCTATAACAGTGCTCTTGCCGGTTCCGTCTTGTCCCTCAAGAGCGATAACTAGTCCCTTCATTAGTCAACTACAACCAATGAGTCTTGATCATCACCAAGTAGACCAACTATATTAAGGTCCGACTCCTTAAGGAATTGTATGTGATCAAGTATCTCTTCAGTAATCTCTTCGCCTGGCACTAGTAGTGGCACTCCAGGTGGATAAGGAATTATTGGTGAAGTAACTATCTCTCCAAGTGAGTCCTTTAAGCTAATTATCTTCTTTGATGAGTAATATGCATCCGCTGGTCTGATTATAATCTTCGGATCAGGCATATTAACCTTTATATGTTTTACCTCTTCATAAGAAAGGTTCTTAGATAAATCTTTGATTGCTTCAAGAAGCTTTTCGTAGTCTTCATCCTCATTCATTAGCGTTGCAAATATTAGTGCGTAGTAGTAGTCACTCATCTCAAGCCTAATATTGTGTCTTTCGTAAAGCTCTTTTCTTAGTCTTGAGCCCTTAACTCCTTCAAGCTTGAATAATATCTTAGTGTTATCCTTTGATTTGATAGTCTTATCAAATTCATCGCCTTCAAAAACTTCAACTCTGTCAATCTTTTTAAGCTCTTCAATAAATTCCAAGCACTTAGTTACATTGTGATGAAGCTTTTCTCTGCCTTCGCCATCCATATACGCACAAGCTGTTTCATTCGATAGCGTAAATAGATACGATGGTGATGTAGTTGTATATAGTTGGAATCTATCTTTTAGCTTATTGATGTCTATCCTTTCAGAGCCAACATGTATCATCGATGTTTGTGTAAATCCAGTTAGCGTCTTATGAGTTGAGTGAATAACGATGTCCGCGCCACATTCAAGAGCCGACTTAGGTAGTCTGTCGTCGAACTTCATATGAGGTCCGTGAGCCTCGTCAACCATAAGTATCTTGCCGTAGTTGTGGCAGATCTCAGCTATCCTTTCAAGGTCTGAAGCGATGCCGTAGTAGTTAGTGTGAGTTACTATAACAGCCTTTACCTCAGGATTGTCAAGGATTAAGTCCTCGATCTCATCAGGGTCAACGCCAGTTAATACGTGATAGTCGTCGTTATACTTTGGATATACATAAACAGGATTTAGTCTATTTAGTATCAAAGCATTATATACTGATTTATGGCAGTTTCTTTGAACAATAACAGTATCGCCCGGCTTAGTTATAGTCGCTATAGCGATGTATATGCTTCCAGTAGAACCATTGACAGCGTAAAAAGTGTTCATAGCGCCAAATACTTTAGCCGCTTCTTGCTCACTCTCAAGTATGACCCCTCTTGGTTCAAGTAAGTTGTCCATACCATAAGTTTCTGTCGTGTCAATAGCTGGGATGTAATCGCCCCAGTTGAAAAGCGTGTTCTTTCCCTTATGACCAGGCATGTGGAAAGATACCGAATTTTCGTCTTTTAATTTTGATAGTGCTTCAAAAACAGGTCTTTTCATTAAAAACTCCTTTATACTCTATATATTTCAGTTTTTTTGCGAATGGTTCTGTACCACGAATATATCATAATTAGTATAAGTACTAAACTTAATACATAAAATATGTTCTTTACCCTAACAGCCTTTAGAAGATTACCAAGACTGTAGAATAGTCCCGCTAAAAAGAATATTAAGGACGCCCTCTGTATAGAGATGTTTCTTCGTCTGACGGCATTTCTAAATACACTCATAAAGATAAGTACCGTTAGTACGAGTGTGACTATAGTCCTAAAGACTTCCATAAATCTACTTATTCTGTCTTGGAACCAGCCATTTTGTGGTAGTAGTGTTAATATCAATAGTATCGCCACAAGTAAATATATTATGCTCGACGCCTCAGGCATTCTTCTCTTGCGAAGCGATTTAGCCGCTAGATAATAAAATATTATCAAAAGTATCGGCACCATAAGTGAACTTATAAACAAAGAGATGTTTGTAAGCCTTATTATCTTTTCGTCATCATTTAAGAACAAAGCATAAGTCCTGATGCCTAAGAAGGCGGTGACGAAGACCACATAAGTCTTTGTAAATATGCTTTGCAGCTTAAAATCCTTATCAGCATAGTTATACTTGTTGATAAAGTTATCCATAACGATAATTATTAATATATATAAAAATGTAAATATTGGTTCTAATATCTTTTGTAACAAAAAATCACCTCATATCAACTGAGTTTTGATCACAAATTGGTAGCGGTTTTTCATATGCTTATAAGCCTTATCAAGCTTTTCTTCGTCGTCATATAGACTAAAGATGCTCGAGCCAGAGCCGCTCATCATAGTCTTGAAGCCGCCTAAAGCACTCATCTTGTCGTAAAGCTCTTTAACAGCAATGTAGTTCGCAAAAACAAAGTCTTGCATATTGTTTCTAAACTTAGTAAAGTCATCTTTCTTTATAAGCTCTTCAATCTCATGACTACTTAAATGCTCACCACTAAAGTCCATGCCCTCATAAACTTCCTTCGAGCTAATGTTGATGCCGGGATTAACTAAGAGCACGTGATGCTTTTTAAGTCCTTCTACTTCCGTAATCTTTTCGCCTCTAGCTGTGCATATGGCAGCCGACTTCGAAGTAAAAAAGTTACAGTCACTACCAAGTTTTAAAAGGATATCAAAATATTCTTCCTTTGTCAAGGACAGATCATAAAGCTCATCAAGCGCCTTAAGTGTTTCGTAAGCGTTTGAGCTGCCACCAGCAAGGCCAGCGCCCATAGGTATGTTCTTCTTAAGCTCTATACTTAGTCCTTCTATATCTCTTATCTCTTTTACTAAATCATATGCCTTCTTCATGATATTGTCTTTTATATCAATATCTGTGTTAATGGTGAAGCCACTCGCCTTATTAAAGACTAGCTCATCATAAAGATCTATCTTAGACATAAGAGTGATGATGTCGTGAAAGCCATCGTCCCTTTTAGAGATGACTTCTAGATGCAAATTAATTTTCGCATATGATTTTGTTTTTATCATGACCTTCACATACTCCTCCACTGTTAATTCAATTATAACACATTTTAAATTCAATGTATAGTTTTATTTTTTATATGATTTGCGCGTGCTAATATAAGTGCCCGTCATAAGTCATCTGCCCGTCATATGCCATCCGCCCGTCATATGTCATCCGCCCGTCATACATCAACTGCCCGTCATATGCCATCCGCCCGTCATTTGTCTTTCACTCGGCATATGGCATCCGCCCGTCATTTGTCTTTCACTCGTCATATACCATCCGCTCGTCATAATGAAATCACTTTTTCAAACGAAGTGGCCCAGCCATCATCCCCGCTAAACAAAAAACGAAAAAAGGCAAAAAAAGTCCTCACATCACTGTGAGGAAAATTTTTTAGATTATTTTTACTACTACCGTCGATGTTAATACATCTGAATAAGTATACGATATAACCTGATCGTTATTTTGTCCATCTTCTAGCGTAACTGTGAATAGATTTGGATATGCTGAGGTAATCACTCCTTGAGCCTCGACAAAGGTATTTCGACCAACATTTGTCGTTAGATGCACTTTTTTACCTAAAATACTCTCAACACTCTTTCTAATTCTCTTAATTTCGTTCATAAGATGAATCCCACCCTTCATATACTTGATCTACATCTATATATAGTATAGCATACTTAATAAGATTTGTCAATCATTTATATAAATTTATTTTATAATTGTACTAAAGTCTTAGTTTTTGTTCATGCTTGTGAACTTGACTTTTACGTCCATTTCCTTGCCGTTTCTGTTTATCTTAAGTGTCGCTTCGTCGCCAATATTGTAGCCAAACATTATCGACTTAAGTGTATTGACATCGGTAACTTCTTTGTCATCTACCTTTAGTAGTATGTCGCCCGCCATGATACCGGCTTTGTCGGCTGCAGTTCCATTTGCAACGCTTAGAACGATAACGCCTTTATTTGTGTTTAGTTTGACCCTAAGAGCCGCTTCGTAGTCCTTTGCATTGTAGATGGATAGGCCTAGTTGAGCTGTTTGTGCCTTGCCTGTCTTTAAAATCGAGTTCAAAACGCCCTTAATCATATTGATAGGTATGCTAAAGCCAAGGCCTTCTGCATTAGTAAGCTTAACTGTGTTGATGCCGATGACTTCGCCTTTTGAGTTTAGTAGTGGTCCACCTGAGTTACCTGGGTTTATGGATGCGTCTGTTTGAATTAGGTTATTTATAACTTGTTTATCTACTTTTATAGTTCTATCCTTACCAGAGATAACGCCTGAAGTAACTGTTCTGTTGAAGTCAAGTCCTAGTGGGTTACCTATGGCGATAGCTATCTGACCGATTTGTACTTTGTCTGAGTCGCCTAGTTCAGCAACTGGTAAATTCTTTGCATTTATTTTGATTATGGCAAGGTCCATGTCCTCGTCCATCCACACTATCTTTGCCTTGTGTGTTGAGCCATCATCAAGTAAAACGCTTATCTTGCCGCCTTTGTTTTGCTTAGTATTATCTTTATCTTTGCTGCTATAATCATAAGCGCTGCCATTATCATCATCGTCTTCATCAATATCGTCGTCATCATCGATAGTTTTGCTTTGCTTATTGCCCGAGCTGCCTCCACCAAATGGGAAGTCGTCTCCAAATGGAAAATCGTCGAAGCCTTCGTTTGTGTTTTGCACTTCCGATTTAACTACGTGAGCGTTTGTAATGATGTAGCCGTCCGGGCTAACGATAACGCCTGAGCCAGTGCCTTTACCAAGGGCTTGTCTACCGAAGAAGTCTCTCGAAATGACTTGAGTTGTTATACCTACAACGGATGGTATAGCCTTCTTAGTGGCTGCTTCGACTATTTCAGTCGGTTGATCAATAGTAATTTTTTGTGTATCGTTTTTAGCCTCGCTGTGCATATAGTTATATGCGTTGTTCGCTCTATTGAAGATGTAAGCGCCGCCAAAACCTGTTAGCGTACCAAAGAAGATAGCAAATATGATTGACCATACAAAAACGCCTTTGCCATAACGCTTCTTTTCTTTTTTATCTACTTCGTTGTATGAGAACTTCGCTTTTCTTGGGCTTGGCCTGTCATAGTTATTTCTTTCAGGACCATTGGCCCTTCTATATGTCCTTCTCTCATAAACGTCTTCATCTGTTTGAGTAAAAGTACTTTCTTCATCATGAAGCTCTTCTACTTCCGGATTTTCAATGATATCATCATCGTCAATGATTTCATTACCATATTCATCGAATTTCATAATCTTGTCCTCCTTTTGATTTTCTAACTTTATTATAAATGTCTTTTGTGATAAAATAGTGATAAGGATGTGAAAATTTTTAAAAGAGGTGATTAAATGAAATTTATTTCGTGGAATGTTAATGGTATAAGGGCCGTCCTTAAAAAGAACTTCAATGAGTTTTTGGATGACACTATGGCTGATATATACGCATTTCAAGAGACTAAGATATCAGAAGGAATACTGATGATGGAGCGTGAAGGCTACCACGAGTACTGGAACTACGCTGAAAAGAAAGGTTACTCAGGCACTATGATACTTACTAAGACTGAGCCAAGAAATGTGACTTATGGCCTTGGCATAGCTGAGCACGATACTGAAGGCAGGGTCATAACGCTTGAGTATGATGACTTCTTCTTTGTTAATGTCTACACGCCTAATGCGCAAGATGGACTTAAGAGGATAAAGTACAGACAAGATTGGGAGGATGCGTTTAGAGACTACCTTAATGACCTTAGAAAGACTAAGGGCGTTGTTGTGTGCGGCGACTTAAATGTGGCTCACAACGAGATCGACCTTAAGAATCCAAAGGCAAACGTAGGCAAAGCGGGCTTCTCTGACGAAGAGAGAGAAAAGTTCAACGCGCTACTTGACTCGGGCTTCATCGATACATTCAGGTACTTCTACCCTGATCTTGAAGATAAATACTCTTGGTGGTCATATAGAACTAGAGCAAGATCAAGAAACGCTGGCTGGAGGATCGATTACTTCTTGGTATCGAAAGAGCTTGAATGCAATATTAAGGACGCAGCAATCCTTGATGACGTCTTGGGTTCAGACCATTGTCCAGTCTCACTTGATATAGAGTTTTAGCCTCGATTTGACAAATGCGATTTAATTTTGTTATAATATCATATATGACAAATTCGAAAGGAGAAGACTATGAAAAAAATAATTAATTTTATACTATTCTTATTAATAGTATCAAGTCTTTCTTTTGCTAAAGATGCAAAAACTCACGTATATGAGATTGATAACAATGGAGTCGTTAAGACATATAAAACATCGTGTAAAACAGTAAAAGAACTATTAAGCGATCTAAAGATTAAAGTTGATGATGACGACATCGTCATACCAGACTTAGATACAGTTCTTAAGAGCGAAGGAAAGATAAGTATAATAAAGGTAGACGTTAAAGTCATTGAAAAAGAAGTCGAAGCGCCTTTTAAAACTATTAAGAAGAAAAACAAAGAGCTAACGCATAAGCAAAGCAAAATTTTAGTTCAAGGCGTGAACGGCAAGAACAAAGTCAAATGCAAAACTTATTATGCGGCTGGCAAGGTCATCAAAGAGGAAGTAATTCACGTTGAGACTCTAGTTAAGCCTATTGACCAAGTTTTTGAAGAAGGAACAAAAGACGTTTTTACTAACGACAGAGGCGACTTCACCGCAAGAAAAGCCATCAAGATGGTGGCAACTGCATATGAAGCAGGTCCAAGATCAACTGGCAAGAGACCTGGCGACAAGGGCTACGGCATCACAGCTTCAGGCGCAAGAGCTAAAAGAGGCACAGTTGCAGTCGATCCGCGTGTAATACCTCTAGGCACTAAGCTATATATAAAGAGCTTGACACCAGGCGTTCCTGATTATGGCTTTGCCATCGCTCAAGATACTGGCGGCGCCATCAAAGGTAATAAGATTGACCTTTTCATGGACACAGTTTGGGAGTGCATGCAATTTGGTAGAAGACCTGTTATGGTCTACATCTTACAATGATAAAGAAAATAATTAAGCTATTAATTAAAATATTTTTAGCTTTGGCAATAGTTTTGGAGATACTAGTTATCTTTAACAATAGCAAAAGACCATCTGGCTCACCCGAGTACATCATAGTGCCCGGAGCGAGATGCAAGAACAATGAGCCGATGCTCGCACTTAAGTATAGGCTTGATGCAGCGTATGAGTATTACACTATACATGGTAGTGTAAAGATAATCACGACAGGCGCTGAGAGCCAAGGCGAAACGATAAGTGAAGCGATGGCTGCGAAGAACTATCTTGTATCGCTAGGCGTTGACGAAAGTGATGTCATCACTGAAGAGCACTCTACTAATACTATAGAGAATCTTGAGTACGCAAGCGACATCGCCGGCAAGGACAAAAATTATTTAATCGTGTCAAACGGCTTTCATATGTTTAGAATCGATTTAATAAGTAAGTACCTCGGCATCAAGCACGAGCTATACTCAGCCAAGACGCCAAATGACATACTAGTCAAAAACTATTTACAAGAAGTCGCATCAATATTTTATTTAGCATTTAAGATAGTGACAGGAAAAGTTTAATAAGATTATATTAGGCAGAACGATATGGTTCTGCCTTTTTTATGCACACAAAAATGGATAGGAAAGTTAATTCCTATCCATTTATTAAATCTCGTATATTATCTTCTCTTCAAAATCATTTATATAGCAATGCTCTTTGTAAAATACTTTTCGTCAATGTATTTATGGTCGATAGTGATGATTGTTTTTAATGATAAATATTTCATAGTGTCATCAAATATCTCATAGAAGAGCGTCTCATCAAGTCCCGTGCTTATCTCATCAAAGATATATAGTTCGCAGTCCTTGTATAAGGCTCTTGCTAATAGTACTCTTGTCTTTTCGCCGCCAGACAAAGTGCTACTGTCAAAACCAATATTATTTAAGCCATATTTTTCAATAACTTCATCTAGTCTACATATCTTAATGATTTTATTAAGCTTGTCATCATCTACTTTGGACTTGAATGTGATGTTATCAATGATTGACATGTTAAATAATTTATTCTCTTGAAAAACTGCTGATAAAGATATCATTTGATTTTCTTTGCCATCGACATAAACGTGACCAGAAGTCGGCTTATACATATTAGTAATTAGCTTTGCAATGGTCGACTTACCCGAACCAGTTCTGCCGTTAATCTTTAATTTATCATTTTTATTGATGAGCAGATTAAAATCCTTCAAGATCTGATTATCTCCATATTTTAGTGAAACGTCCTTAAATTCGATTTTCTTAAAGTCTTCGATTAAATTAATATTTTCTTTCTCTATGCTGTCGAAAGTCTCGTCTATTCTTTTAACTGAGTTTTTAAAAGCAGATATTTCTTTTTGATTTTCTATGATATTAAATATTGGATCAGTTATCATCGATGCATATAAAATGATGGCGATTAGTGCTCCGACAGAAAGACTGCCTTGACTAACACGCATACCTCCAATAAAAATTAGAGTCGCCATAATTAGGTTAAATAATAAACTTACAAGTGCTTGAGAAACATTTTTTATGTTTACAATTTTTTATCAAGCTTAGTTAATTCATGATTCTCTTCGTGAAACTCGTTTGTAAAAACTTTTTCTTTATTAAATAGTTTTATATCTCTCGCGCCGACAATGATGTCGAAAAATTTATTAATTACATTAAGCCTTTGTATTTGGCTCTTTTCAGAAGCTGTCTCAGAGCTCTGTAAGATTTTTTGAATCACTAGTGTTGATATGGCAGATATGATAATCATCGCAAATAGCATGATGTAGTCGTACTTAATAATTATGATAGACCCAATTATAAAGCTTGATATTGAAAAGCCTAAGTCAAATATTAATGGTATTAGTTTATCGTCAAGCGCTTTTAAATCGTCAATTATTACATTAAAGACATTACTTCGTCCAGCTTGTTCAAGTTGATCAATCTTTGTATTAAGAACGCTTTCGACTATATCATCTTTTATTTCTCTATTTAAGTTTAACTCAAATTTTGATCCAAAATTGACAAGAGCTATCTTAAACATATTTACAAAAATGTATACTAGCGAATAAAGTATTATATATTTTATAAATTCACTTTGTATGCCTAATGTTAAGTAGTCTATCACCTTTTGTATGAAAACCATAGGGAAGATGCTTAAACTACCTACGATTATACCAGTTAAAAATAATAATAAAATTTTAGGAAAATTCTTTTTGTATTTATCTCTTATCATAATTGCCTCCTATTATATATAATCTTATGCTTATTAATACACATTATGATAAATACATTATAGCACATTTTTTTCAAAAACAATATATGCACTTGCTTTTTTATATTTATTAAATGTCACTCAGCATTATATACATACAAAAAACTCTTGAGCAAGTGCCCAAGAGTTTCTTCATCTAATTTAATACTTATCTCTTTCTTCCGAAAATCATATTAACTAACCAGATCAACACAACTGCGCCGACAATACCAACTATGATGTCGTTGACCATGCCGCCCTTTGCTTCGAAACCAGCTAGCCCAGCTATCCATCTACCGATGCCGCCGCCTATGATACCAGCAAGGATGTTTTTGATCCAGCCCATTTGTGCATCTGTTTTCATAATTAATGAAGCTATCCAACCAGATAAGGCTCCAACTATAATTGAATATAACATAATATCTCCTCCTCACTCTACTATTACCCAAAATGATGAATTTTATTTACAAAATATCATATTTATGTTAATATTTTTATGAGGTGATTATATGATTGACATAAGTAGAGCAAATAATTTAAGTAAAGAGGATAAATATAAGCTTGCCATGGAGATGATTAGGCGCCAATTTCAAGAGGAGACTAATTTTATAGCGAATCTCGCAAATACCGCGGCCATCATATATCACTTGATTGATGGCGTGTCATGGTCGGGCTTTTACTTATATGATGGAACTAATCTTGTGCTTGGTCCCTTCCAAGGCAAACCCGCTTGCAATAGGATAATGCTTGGTAAAGGCGTCTGCGGCACTGCTTACTCGAGCAAAAAGACCATTGTCGTTGATGATGTTAATAGCTTTGCTGGCCACATCGCTTGTGACGCTATGAGCAAAAGTGAAATTGTCGTTCCTATATATAATATAACGCGCGGCGTTGGTGTATTGGACATCGACTCTTATGAATATGGTAATTTTGATGCCATTGACAAAGAGTATTTAGAAAAGATTGTAGACTACATTGTAAAACATAGTGACACGTCACTAAGGTAAAAGCTGTATAGATAGATTTTATTTAAAACAAGTTTTATATTCAAATATTTTATAATTATTGATTATTCCAAAAGTTTTTGCTACAATGGCTAATGGAGGGATAAAATAATGAAAAGAAAATTTTTACTATTGTTATCAATTTTAATCATGGCTTCACTAGTAATAGTTGGCTGCGGTAAAAAAGATGACAACGAAACAAAACCAGCTGAAGAAAACACTCAAACTGAAACAGCTGAAAACACAGAAGAAAACACAGAAGAAGAAAATAAAGATGAAAAGAACTTTGAAGGCAAAACTTTAAACGTAGTTGCTACAAGTGATTCTTATGTACCTTTATTTGACAAGTTCACTGAACTAACTGGCGCTAAGGTAGAATTCTTATCTATGTCAAGTGGTGAAGTTATCTCAAGAACTAAGGCTGAAGGAAAGCCAATGGCTGATCTTTGGTTCGGAGGCGGACTTGACGCTTTCATGGCTGCTAGAGATGACGGTCTTCTAGAAAACTACACTTCTGATGTAACTGCTACTGTTCCTGAAGAATACAAGGACAAAGACGGCGCATACATCTCTAAGGGTATCACTGTTGTTGGTTTCATCGTTAACGATGCAATTCTAGAAGAAAAAGGCTTAGAAGCACCTAAGACTTGGAAGGACCTTGCTGATCCTAAATATGAACACTTAGTTATCATGAGTAATCCTGCTATATCAGGTACTAACTATGCAGCTCTTAAGGGCTTACTAGACATCTACGGTGAAGAAGAAGGCTGGAAAGTATTTGAAGGCATCAACAATAACATTGACTTCTACTCAAAGAGAGGTAAAGACCCACAAGAAAAAACTGTTCAAGGCGAATTCGCCATCGGTATAATTCCTGCTGACAAGAAAGCATTTGACGCAGCTAAGGACAATAACTTAACTGTTATCTATCCAGAAGACGGCGTATGCTGGGTACCAGAAGGAGTTGCTATATTCAAAGGTAGCGAAAACGTTGACGTTGCAAAGGCTTTCATCGACTTCATGTTAAGTGAAGACGCTCAAAAGATGATTGCTGAAATCGACGGAAAGGACTCTAACCAACTTATCGTTCCTGGTATCGAAGGCTTTGACCTAGGTTTACCAAAGGACAGACTAGTTAAGGAAGACCTATCAACATTTGGTTCAGACAGAGAAAGAATCTTAGAAAAGTTTAACGAAATTTCAAAAGGTAAAACTGAAGACAAATAAGTTTAAATAATCTATAGTGTGATAGTTTTTACTGTCACACTATTTTTTTACATATTAGGCATATAGCCTAAATCATATCAGATATAGGAGTTTATATGAAAAAGATTAAATCATCTAAGTTAATAGACTACACAATTGCGGCTGTGCTCTCGGCACTAGTCGTGATCTTCATACTCATCCCCTTTCTTACAGTTTTTAAAGAGAGTTTCTACGTAGATGGTGCTTTTTCCTTAGAGCATTATCAAAAAATTCTCTCAAACAAAAAACTTATCACAAACACATTTAAGATGGGTGTGCTTACAACACTAGTCGCAACTCTTTCATCATCTTTCGTAGCGATATTTTATTATCTATCGAGGAAAAAAGTAAAGACGCTAATCATACTAATACTATCGATCACACTTATCAGCCCGCCTTTCGTCTCATCGCTTAGCTATATCACGCTCTTTGGTAGACGCGGCCTCATCACATACAAACTTCTTGGCCTAAACATGAACCCTTATGGCATGTGGGGCATAGTCTTTATGCAGGCTCTATCGGATTTGTCGCTTAACAGTCTTTTGCTAATAGGCTTTCTTCAAAGTCTTGACAAGAGCATAATCAACTCGGCAAGAAGCTTAGGCGCGAGCACTAATGACATCATAGTCGATATCATTGTTCCCGCAATGAAGAATGGTATCAAAGCTGTCATGATGCTTAGCTTTTTTAGAAGTGTTTCAGACTTCGGTACGCCAGCCATAATCGGAGGCAATTACGAAGTGCTTGCCCTTGAAAGTTACTTTGAGGTCATTGCCAATGGTAATCTTGGCAGAGCGGCAGCCATGAACGTATTTATTTTAGTTCCAACACTTATCATATTTTTGTTCTCATCAAAGGCAGTTAAGTCTGGTACGCTCGCAAGCGGCTCACCTAGTAAAGAAGAGGTTCCACTAAAGAGAAGCGGCATTTTATATTACTTAATAAGCGTTTTTGCAATATTTTTTATTTTTTGGATAGTGTCATTATATGCGTCCATCATTTTAAACGCTTTTACTAAGATGCGTGTCGGCGAACTTGTATTTACTCTTGATAATTTTAAAGATACCAAAGTATTTATAGGCGGCGTCGCACTTAGAAGTATTGTATATAGTATAATCTCAGCCATTGGCGGCACTTTTATCGGACTGTTGATCGGCTACTATTTAATAATTAAACAATATAAATATATGAAGGTCATTGATACCATAGCAAATCTGCCATATATAATACCAGGAACCTTCTTTGGACTAGGCTACCTATTATTCTTTAGGTCGCCTCCTATAGCAATAACAGGAACTGCGGCGATAGTTGTGCTAAACGTTTTATTCAAGCAGCTGCCATTCTCAACAAGGACATCGGGTGCTGCCATGATGGACATTGACACGAATACGCTTAACTCGATCAGAGACTTAGGCGGCTCATCCATAAACGAAATTACTGACGGAGTTTTGCCTCTTTCAAGAAATTCGATAATGATTTCGATGATAAACGCATTCACAACGACGATGACAACTGTCGGAACAATCATCTTCCTTGTCTACCCTGGCAAGAAGCTGATGACGCTCGTTATGTTTGATGTTATTCAAAGCGGAAAATATGGCGTTGGCTCTGTAATCGCCTTCTACATCATATTAATTTGCCTTGCTTTTAACGTGATTTTGAGGCTTTTGATGAGCAGAAATTTTAGAGAAAATATTAAAAATAAATTTACAAAGATATTTGCAAGAAAGGATGTGAAGTAAATGTTTTTAGAAGTAAATAATATTTCCAAAAAATATGATGACAAATACGCGATAAAGGACGTGAGCTTCTCTTTGGAGGAAGGCAAGTTCCTTTGCTTGCTTGGACCGTCCGGCTCGGGTAAGTCAACTATACTTCACTCAATTGGGGGCTTTATCAAGCACGATGGCGATATAGTCCTAGCTGGCAAGAGCATCAAGGACCTTTCTCCTGAAGATAGAGATGTTTCAACCGTTTTTCAAAGCTTTGGCCTCTTCCCTCACATGAATGTTTTAAAAAATGTTATGTACGGACTTAAATTTAAGGAAAAAGATAAATCAAAAAAAGAAAAAGAAGCTGAAGCGAAAGAAGTTTTGCGCGTCGTAGGCCTTTCCGGCTACGAAAAAAGATACCCATCTGAGCTATCTGGCGGCGAAAAACAGCGTGTTGCCCTTGCGAGAAGCCTTGTAGTTAGGCCAAAACTTCTGCTTATGGACGAGCCACTAAGCTCTCTTGACGCAAAACTTCGCAGCGAAATGCAATTTGAAATAAGACGAATACAAAGGGAATTTAACATAACTACCATATTCGTAACACATGACCAAAAAGAAGCCTTTGTTATGGCTGATGAGATCATCATCATTAATCATGGTGAGATAGCCACTAAGGGCGCCCCTATGGACATTTACAATCATCCGAAAAATGAATTCGCTCTTGATTTTATCGGCAACAAAAACATTATCAAGGATAAATATGTAAGACCAGAAAAAATTCGTCCTGATGATAATGGCGAAGAATTTATAATTAAGGACATAACTTTTAATGGCGAGACCATTGAACTGGATATAGAAAATGATGAGAATAAACTTGAGATGCTGATTTTAAACGACGACGTCAATTATCAAATTGGCGATAAAATCAAGGTTAAATATGAAATGGAGGACATAGATGAGAGTACTACACGTATTGACACAGCTTCCTGCTAAAACTGGTAGCGGTGTATACTTTGCAAATTTAATATCTGCTTTCAAGGCCGCAGGCGTAGAAAATGCCGCGATATACGGAGCTGAAGAGCAGCACAGAGACCTAATCAATGTGGATGCGGATATGATTGAAGAAGTTTTATATGACACGGATGAAGTGCCTTTCCACATCTGCGGTATGAGTGATATCATGCCATACGAGTCGACTATTTATAGCGAAATGAGTGAAGAGATGATAGATACGATTCTTGACGCTTTTCGCAAGAGACTTGTGAAGGTGAAGGAAGATTTCAAGCCAGACTTAGTTATCGCTCACCACCTAATGTTTTTGACTGACCTCGTTCGTGAAGTTTTTGACGACGTGAAAGTCATTGGCATTAGCCACGGCACTGACATAAGGCAAATCAAGCAGCACGAGCGCTTCCTAAAGAGGCTCACTCATCTTAAGGACCTTGATCAAGTATTGACCGTGACTCCAGCCGAGCACGAGCAAATAGTGAAGCTGCTTGGCATAGCTAAGGAAAAAATTCACTTAGTTGGCGGCGCTTATAACGACAAAGTCTTCTACCCTAGCAAAAATCATGAAGATGATGGCAAAATCAAACTTATGTACGCTGGGAAGATAGTTGAGTCAAAAGGGATTTTCGCTCTAGCAGCTGCACTGCCATATCTAGAAAAGAATCACGACAATGTCGAAATGCACATCATAGGAAACGCATCAGATGAAGATAAAGAAAAGATGATGATGGAGGCGAATTACTCCAAAAATTTATTTATACGAGACGCCGAGAACCAAATGCTTATGGCAGAGGACCTAAGAAGCTCAGACATATTCATCTTGCCGTCATACTTCGAGGCGCTTGGCCTAGTTGCCATAGAGGCACTTGCCTGCCACAAACTAGTAGTCGCTTCAGAGATAGATGGGCTAAGACAATTACTTGGTGAAAAACTTGTAAATAGCGGAATAATCGAGTTTACAAAACTTCCTCGTATACGTGACGTCGATAAACCATATACAGAGGACATTCACGCCTACGTTGAGAGACTTGCGGCAAATATAGAAAAGCAAATAAATAGACTTGATGAGAATTTATTTACAGAAGAAATTTCAAGAGATCTTCACGAATATTCTTGGACTAATTTGGGAAGACGTATTTTAAATATAATTAAATAGTAAATTTCACATAAAAAACGCCTCACAATCGAGGCGTTAATTTTTTGCTTATTTCAAAAAAACGCTAGTTTCTGAAATAAGGATCATATTTTCTCTTCCTTATTTCAAATAATCGATAGTTTCTGAAATAAGAATCATATTTTTACTTTCTTATTTCAAAAAGTCAATAGTTTCTGAAATAAGAATCATATTTTTACTTCCTTATTTCAAATAATCATCAGTTTCTGAAATAAGAATCATATTATTACTTCCTTATTTCAAATAATCATCAGTTTCTGAAATAAGAATTCATTTTTCTCTTCCTTATTTCAAATAAAATAAAAAACAGAGTACGAAAATCATACTCTGCTATGTGTTTTAATAAAACTTTCTTTATAAATTTTTATATAAATATTTTTTTGAATAAATTATTCTTCTAGTGCTTTTACTATGCCGTCCAAATCTTTTTCTTCAATCAAATCTGCTTGACCCGAGTCAACAAGTCTTGTGTTTTCTGGCTTGAGTGCAAGTGCCGCATAATCTTTTACGCCAAATTTTTCAGCTAGTGCCGCTGCCTTTGGCTCGCCGAAGATGTAGTGCTTCTTATGGCACTCGTCGCAGATGAAGTACGCCATGTTCTCAACTAAGCCATATACCTTGATATGCATTAGTCCTGCCATCTTAAAGGCTTTTTGAACTATCATGTCAACAAGCTCTTGACTCGATGTAACTATAACTAATCCGTTTAATGGATATAGCTGATATATACTTAATTGTATATCAGATGTTCCTGGTGGCATATCAACCAAAAGATAATCAAGTTCGCCCCAGTTAACGTTTTGGTAGAATTGTCTAAGCGCGCCCATCAGCATAGGTCCTCTCCAAACGAGTGGATCTGTTTCGTGCTCCATAAGTAAGTTCATTGACACAACTTTTACTCCATTAGCCGCTTCAGCTGGCTCGATGTTGACGCCATCTTCTGAAGTGATCATGCCATGAAGACCGTATGATGCTGGTATCGACGGTCCTGTAAGGTCCGCGTCAAGTATACCGACCTTGTATCCTTTTTTTGCCAAAGCGTTCGCAAGTAGCGTTGTTACGTAGCTTTTGCCAACGCCGCCCTTAGCGCTCACGACGCCTATCACCTTATTTATCTTTGATTTATCATTCGCTTGTAATTTTTCAAACGCGCACTTATCTTTGCACGCCTTGCAATCGTTGTCACAGCTCATCTAATCCCTCCTAAAGTCTATACGCTATAGATAAAAACGCCTTCACGCCATTCTCTATAGCCTCGTCATTAAATTCATACGCCTCGTCGTGAATGTCCTTTTGATCTTCGCCCACGCCTAGTAGGAAGAATAGTTCTTTCGCCTTACGCCTATAGTAGCCGAAGTCCTCACTGCTTCTAATTATCTCTTTTCTCTCTTCGAATGGAAGTCCATCCGCATCAATAGCTTTAACGAAGCCCTCATAAAGCCCTTCATCATTCACGACCGATAGAAACTCATCCGTACTATTTAATTCTACCACAAAACCCTTCTCTTCTAAAGACTTTTTATATTTATTTTCAAAAATATTTTTAAGTTTTGCTAAATCATCATCCTTATATGCCCTGAGTGTTAAATCTAGTTCCAAATTTGCTGGCGACACGCCAAAATTTTCTCCGCCAAGTTTTACGCCGACAACGGTTATAAAAATGTTATCAGAAAATTTTTCGCCTTGAAGAGTAAAATCCTTGTAAGCATCTTTTTTGATAAATGGCTCTATATCTTTAATAATCTCGCTGCAAGCGTATATCGGATTTAACGAATTTTCTGGTATGGACGCGTGCGACTGCCTGCCAAGTATATTTAATTTTAAGCCAAAAGACGATAGAAAAAGTAGTCCCTTCTTCGTAGATATAGTCCCTGTCTTAATTCCAGCGTAGTTATGAAGACCATAAGCCTCAGTAATTTTGTATTTATCAAAAATTTCAAGAGCATCAAGCGCTCCGTAACCAGTCTCTTCAGCCGCTTGAAATAAAAAATATACGTTCTTATCAAGCTTAGCCGCATCCATTGAAAGTATAGTCCCAAGCATTATCGCCATGTGACCATCGTGTCCGCAGCCGTGAAAGCGTGTCTTTGCACTATTCACAATGCTATCCATATCACAGCGCAAAACTATTGATTTTTTGTCCTCGCCCTTAAAATATCTATATAATAAATAAGATTTGTCCTCAATAAGCTCAAGACCATTAACACCATTCAAAGCATTTTTGATAAAAGCCCTAGTCTTCTCCTCTTTAAAAGCCTCCTCAGGCATCTTGTGAAGCTCTTTTCTAAAACGAATAAACTTTTCTATATCCATTATCTATTTATAGACGCAGCCATAAGTTTAAATGTGTGTCTATCTCCTCTTAAAGTTCTTGAAAGTTCAAAAATATTCTCGCAAATGGCAAGGCCACCGTAGCCAGAGTCGCCTATATGCTGAATGTCAGCGCCTAAAATTTTATTTCTAAGTGCAATGTCCCTAATGACTTCCTTTGGCGAACTTTCTTGCGAAGTGCCAATGGTAGTCATGGCAAGCGCGCCGTTTTTGTGAGCGAGCTCAACTATAGCTCTAACGTCTTCATCGAAAACGCCTGGACATGTGCCAACAGCTGGTACAGAAAGAACATCAGCGCCCGCATCTAAAAAGCCCCTGTAAACATCAAGGTCAGCAATCTTTTCATCAACGCCCGATGAATGCATCTTGCCAGCAAAGATAAGTCCGTGGAAATATTTTTTCGCAAGTTTTATCGCCTCGTTAATACCCTCGTTGTCAACGCCAGTACCAGGGTTTCCAGTAAACATAACGAAGTCGAAGCCCATCTCATCAAGCTTTTTGATATTTTCTTCGCTCGCCTTTCTTCCCTCGCTAATATTTTTCTTTTCGCTAAACATATTCTTGTCTTGAATTGGTTCAAGATTTAAACCGATAGGTCTCTTTACAAGATTTTTTAGCTTTTTAATGATATCGTCACCACTATAATCAAGTCCCTTGATTTTCTTTTCATTCACATCAAAGAAATTTAATAAAATTAGGTCAGCACCAAAAGCCTTAGCAAGTTCAGACGATGTCACACCATAAGTCGCAGGCTCTTGAACCACAACATTTTCAGACAAAACAATTCTCGCTTCACAAGACTTAATCGCTTGTTTCAATTCATCTTTATTTAAATTAATGATCTCGTCACCACTAAGATCAAAAAATCTCTTTAGCATATAATCACCTCTTATATATATGTACCCATTAAGATAATAAAATAGGTGAAGATTTCTCTCCACCTATAATCAATATATTAAGCACAAACTTCATTCATAAATATTACGCCATCGAATTTCTTTAGATATTCTTCGTCGTAATCGTGTGTGATGACAAGTCTTAGGACACCATCTAGGTTTGTGATTATCTTCTTTACTTCTCTTGCGTTGTCTGGGTCAAGTCCTGTTGTTGGCTCATCTAGTATAAGTATCTTTGGTTTTCTAATCATGGCTCTGGCTATGGA
>NZ_CAKPYL010000012.1 GCF_934202865.1 uncultured Fenollaria sp.
CGCCTATAGTGCGCGAAATAGATTATGAAGAAAAGCTCGTTACATGCGCATCAACAAGGCTTGATTTAGTTTTATCAAACGTATATAATTTATCACGTAGCGATGCGAAAAATGCCATCGAAGCTGGTCTTGTTAAAGTGAATTACAAAGTCACTTACAAGATTAGCGAAACGCTTGAAGTTGGCGACATGGTATCGATGCGCAGACGCGGAAGATTCATAGTCGGTGACTACTTAGGTCTAAGCAAAAAGGATAAACTCAAACTTATTATAAAAATTATAAAGTAGGTGTTACATGATTTATTTTTTAATAGTCGTACTAGCAGTGGCCTTGGATCAAGTCACAAAGTACTTTGCCAAGCTTCACTTAGAGGGCGAAGCTGCATACGAAATAATTCCAAACTTTTTTTCTTTTGATTACGTTGAGAATAGAGGCGCCGCTTTCGGCATTATGCAAGGCAGACACATTTTCTTCTTCATCGTAACTTTCATTGCAATAGCGATAATTTTATACATCTTCATAACAGAGTACGATACGCTTATGGGATATGAAAAAGTATTTTTGTCATTTTTCTTAGCAGGAATTTTAGGTAATTTCATTGACAGAGCCTTTAGAGGTTATGTTATTGACTTTATTTCATTTAAGTTTGGTTCGTATCAATACCCTTGCTTTAACCTTGCTGATAGCTACATGTGCGTTATCATTGTTCTATTTATCGGCTACTACATCTATAGAAAGATTAAAGATAAAAATGCAAGCAAAAGTAATTAAGCTTAATAGCGAAGATGCTGGTCAAAGATTAGATGTATTTTTGGCAAACTTTGATAATAGCAAAACAAGATCAACGTATAAAAAGCTTATTGAAGAGGGATACGTATCTGTCAATGGCAGCGCTGTAAAAGCGTCTTACAAGTTAAATGCAGGTGACATCATAGAGATAAGAGAGAAAGAATCGAAACGCTTTGAAAAAATCGATATGGACATAAATGTCTTATATGAAGATGATGACATAGCGGTTATTGACAAGCCAAGGGGACTTATAGTTCATCCTACAAATGATGAGGAGATAAGTCTTGTAAATTTTTTGTTATATAGATTTGCTTCACTAAGCGATATTGACGCGACAAGGCCGGGCATCATCCACAGGCTCGATAAAGACACGAGCGGTCTTCTTATAATAGCGAAGAATAGTGAAGCGCATGAAAAGATGAAGGATCTCTTCAAGTCGAGAGAGATATACAAAGAGTACATCACCATCGCCGTGGGCGCTTTTAAAGATGAAGTGACTCTAGTTGATAAGGGCATAATGCGTGACCCGATCAAGAAGATCAAGATGTGTGCTTCAGATGAAGGCAAAAGGGCAATCTCCGAAATCCATTTACTTAAACAAAATGATGATTATGCTTATTTAAAGGTAGTTATCAAGACGGGCAGAACGCATCAGATTAGAGTGCATCTTGCTTATCTTAATCATCCAGTGCTTGGTGATAGGACTTATGGCTATAGAGGCAAAATAAAAATGGACGGACAAGTCTTACATTGCAGAAAAGTAAGTTTCATCCATCCAATTACAAATAATTTAATAGAAATAGAAAGTGAAGCGCCAGCTTATTTTAAAGAGGCACTAATCAAAACGAATTTATATAAAGCTAAAGATCTACAGTGATGGTTTTGAAGTTCACATAGTTAACGAGGCCGGTCTTACCGCTTGGATGTTTCTTAACATTCTTCCTTGTAGTGAAGTCAACATCAACCTTGTTAGAGTCTTTGGCTTTTGAGTTTTTTGCGGCAATTTCAGCTGCGAAGAGCAAGAGCTCGTCACTTGGGTAGCCATCTGACTTGATTACAACGTGCGAGCCAGGAAAGCCCTTGACGTGCATCCACACATCATTTTTGTCAGCGACTTTAAAAGTGATGTACTCGTTTTGTAAATTGTTCTTGCCGTAATACACTTTACTTGTATCGTTATAATCAATAGAATGTATGGCGATTTTTTTTGGTTTATTTTTAATTTTTTTATCCTTTTTAATGTATTTATTCTTAATAAGCTCAAAGTATATCTCATCAAGGTTCTTTACATCGTCAGTTCTATCAATAGCGTCCATTACAAGCTCAAGATAATTTATCTCGTCCTCAGTATTTTCGATTTGTTTCTCTAAAACTATCTCTCTTTGCTTCATCTTTTGATATCTCTTATAATATCTTTGCGCGTTTTGCACAGCAGATAGCTTTTGATCAAGAGGCACTGTGATCTCGTTCATATTGTCGTAGAAGTTCTCAAGCTTTATCTCTTTAAGCCCCTTATTTATCTTGTGTATATTTGAAGAGATAAGGTCAGCGTATACTTTGTATGCCTCTCTATTGGCACTTTCAAGCATTTCTTCCTTTTGCTTTTGTAATTTATTTCTCGCTCTCTTAAGATTAGCGCTTATCGTGTGCCTCATGTTTTGCGAACGCTGCGATATTCTGTCCTTTTGGTCCTTTTCATAATAATATTTATCAAGTAGCTCACTTATGCTTTCAAAACTTTCTTTCTCAAGCGAGGCATATTGATTTAGGCTAATGGCGTTGTAAACGCTCTTTCTTTCGCTTAGCTTATAAATATTGAAGCTGTAATTATTTTCTCTCACTTCATCAAAGGTAGATATGAATGACGAGATAAGTCTATTCGCAGCGCTATCATCAAGATTTTTTACTAAGTTCTTCTCGTCAATAGCTGCATCAAAAAGTATTTTGTTTGCAATTTCAGTACTTAAACCGAGGAAGGATCTCATAAGAAAGTCTCTTATCTCAAGCTCTGCATTATCCATCATCATCTCTTTAAGTCCTTCTTCATCAATGCTAATAGGGGAGACTCTATCAAAGACAGGCGGCCTTTCATATATAAGACCTGGTTCTATCTCTCTTTTGCTTGACATGATAGTCGAAACTCTTTTTATTGCATCAATAATCTTGTGATCTTCGTTACAAAGAATTATGTTTGAGTACTTGCCCATGATTTCAACAACAAGATAGTAAAGAGCTTCTTCGTGAAATTCGTTGTAGCCTTTAAAGACGAACTGAGCAGCTCTATCGAAGCCAAATTGTTCGACCTTAACAAGCTTTGAGCCAGATAGATTCTTTCTAAGTATCTTTGAGAAGAGTGGCGCTTCAGTTGGATTCTCTTTACTAACTTTGCTCACATAGAAGCGTGGGTTATTGCTCGAGGCACTTACTAAGACTTTGAAGGAAGCATCTTTGCTCCTCATATTGATCATTATCTCATCTTTTTCAGTTTGATATATCTTATCGACCCTCGATCCGATGTAATTACTATTGAACTCATCAGTCAAGGCTCTTGTTACTATTCCGTCAAATGACATCTAATCACTCCTTACTTATATTATATACAAAGATAGTCTATTTAAATATGAAGAATTTGTCATATTCTATATATATTTTTATAAATAAATGGTATAATATAAACATAAGGAGTGAGACTATGTTAAAGAGTATGACCTCATATGGTTCTAGCGAATATGTTTGCGAAAAGTATAAGATAAAATTTGAACTAAAGTCTGTGAACAACAGATACTTTGATTTAAACCTAAGAAGCCCACGCTCGCTTATGGAGTACGAGGACAAGATTAGGCTTGCGATTAAAAAGAGAATATCAAGGGCAAAGATAGATTGCTTCCTAACAGTGGTATTCTTAGAGGATGACCCTAACGATGTGGAAGTGGATTTAGTATTTTTAAGAAAGTATATGAAGGCTCTTAGCTTAATTAAGGAAGAGCTTGGCCTTGATGACGAGATTAAACTTGAAGACATAATCAGTCAACAAGAGATAATAAGCGTAGTGAAGAACAATTATGAAAATGATGAGTTTTTAGACATAATGCTTGAAACGCTTGAGAAGGCGCTTGATAACTTTGACGATATGAGAATAAGAGAAGGCGAAAACCTTAAACGCGACATATTAAATAATCTCACAGCAATTGAAGAGAATGTTGATAGAATCAAGGAAATATATATCAATTACACGGATGAATACAAAGAAGACTTCATGAAGAAGTACAATGAACTTATTGAAGATAAAAGCATAATCGATGAAAAGAGGCTTGAGTTTGAACTTGCACTATTAATTGACAAATACGCCATCGACGAAGAGATAGTTAGGATGTACAGCCACATATCGCAATTTAAGTCCATGCTTAATTCCGATGAGGCCATTGGCAAGAAGATGGATTTCTTAATTCAAGAGATGAACAGAGAGTCAAATACTATATTAAGTAAGACTAAAAACATTGATATCTCTAAGATAGGTGTAGAACAAAAGAACCTTATCGAAAAGATTAGAGAGCAAATACAAAATATAGAGTAGGTGAAGTATGGAGTACATTAACGTAGGATTTGGTAATTTAATCAATAAACATAGGGTCATAGCTGTTGTAGGACCAGAGTCAGCTCCTATAAAGAGACTCATCATGGAGAATCGTGATACAATCAGACTCGTAGACGCAACTTGCGGCAAGAAGACTAGAAGTGTTATCATCATGGATAACGAGTCCATAGTCCTTTCAACGCTAGCGACTTCAACTATTAGCGAAAGATTGAATGGAGGTAATTAAATGAAAAGAGGGTTTTTGATAGTTCTTTCTGGGCCTTCGGGCTGCGGCAAAGGCACTGTCGCTGACGAACTGTTTAGACGCAACGACGATATAGTCTTTTCAGTCTCGGCGACAACTAGAGAAGCTCGTCCAGGCGAAGTAGATGGCAAGAGCTACTTCTTCTTAAGCGAAGAAGAGTTTCTAAAGAAAGTCGAAAACGATGAGTTCTTGGAATACGCTAGTGTTCACGGCCATTACTATGGTACGCCAAAAGATTTTATCACTAAAAAGATAGAAGAGGGCGAGATAGTACTGCTTGACATTGATGTTCAAGGCGCGCTTCAAATCAAAAAGAAGATGAAGGAAGTAGTTTTCATATTTCTAGTACCGCCATCGATGTCGGAGCTAAAAAGAAGGCTGGTTGGCAGAGCAACTGAGAGCGAAAAGGACTTAGAGCTAAGAATTGCTAACGGCTTTAAGGAGATAAACTTCGTTGAAGAATACGACTTCTTTGTAGTAAACGATTACTTGGAGGATGCCGTTAGAGATATCGAGGCCATAATCAAAGCGGAACAACATAGAGCGAAGAGATTCAAATATATAAAAGATAGAGTATTGGGGGAAAACAAATGATTTATATTAAAAATAAAGAAGATTTAGAAACATTATCGAGATATGCCTTAGTTATGATACTTTCAAAGAGAGCTAGGCAAATAGTTGATGGAGCAGAAGCAAAGGTTGACACTGAGTCACACAATCCTGTATCCATCGCTATGGATGAATATCTTGAAGACAAGATAGAATACGATATATAAAATGAAGAAAAACATTGTAGTATGTGTCACTGGTGGCATAGCAGCTTATAAAGCGGCAGATCTCGTATCGAAGCTTTCAAAAGTACACAATGTAAGAGTACTTATGACGAGGGACGCGCTTCAATTTGTTGGCAGCGAGACGTTTAAGATACTTTCAAAAAATGAAGTTTATACAGATGTCTTTACTGATGAAGATAAGCCTATGCATATAGAGATAGCTAAGTGGGCAGACATCTTTGTTGTGGCGCCTGCATCAGCAAATACCATAGCTAAACTTGCGAATGGCATATGTGATGATATGGTGAGTCTAGCAATTTTAGCTAGCAAGGCAAAAAAACTTGTGGTGCCAGCCATGAACACAGTTATGCTTGAAAATGAAGCGACACAAACTAATATTCAAACGCTTAAAGATAGGGGCGTAGACATACTTGAGTCAGATTGCGGTCTACTTGCTTGTGGCGACATAGGTAAGGGTAAGATGCCAGACCCAGCAAGAATAATTGATCGCATCGATTATTTACTTGCTAATAAAGACCTTAAGAAGTACAAGATACTTGTCACAGCTGGTCATACAGTTGAAGCGATAGACCCTGTTAGATACATCTCAAATCGTTCGACTGGTAAGATGGGCTACCACATTGCAAAAAAGGCTTACAATAGAGGAGCGGATGTCACTTTAATAATTGGACCAAATGACCTTGATATAAAAGACCCATTCAATATAGTTAATGTTGTCTCATCAAAGGATATGTATGAAGCGGTTAATAAGGAGTTTGTGGACGCAGATGCCTTGATTATGGCGGCTGCACCAGCAGACTTTACGCCAGCGAATTACAGTCCTGAAAAGATAAAAAAAGAAGTAGACGAAAGCAATGACATCAAGATAAAAAAGACGGATGATATAATCAAGTCACTTAAGGATAAAAAAGAAGGCAAAGTCGTTATTGGTTTTGCGGCTGAATCAGAAAATGTTATTGAGAACGCAAAGAAAAAGCTAGTTTCTAAAGGAGCTGACATGATAGTAGCCAACGACATAACACTAAAGGGCTCAGGCTTTAAGAGCGACGAGAACAAAGTAAGTTTTGTCTATAAAAATAAAAATGCTACATCATTCGATTTAATGAAGAAGAGTGAACTAGCAGACATCATTCTTGATAATCTAGCTAAATTACTTAAAGATAGAAAGAAAAATTAATGTTTGTTCAAGTTGTTATTGATACAAAATCGAGAGTTTTAGATAGAGTTTTTACTTATAAGACAGATGAAGCCATTAGCGTTGGTACAAGAGTTTTAGTTCCCTTTGGTAGGTCGAATAAGCCTAGCATCGCTGTGGTTTTAAACACTTGTGATGAAGTTGATATTGATGAAGCAAAGATCAAGTCCATAATCAAGGTGCTTGATGACAAGGCCATAATCGACGAGATGATGATAGAGCTTGCTCTATGGCTTAGAAATAGATACATCTCGACTTATAACGACGCGCTTAGACTAGTTTTTCCGCCAGGAGGAATTAAGGAGCTAGAGCTTTTTTACTATGCTAATGCTGATGTGCTTGGTCTTGAAAAAGATAAGGCATATACAAAGGATGAACTACTCAAAATCATTACAGCTAGTGATTTTACTAAGCTTATTAAAGACAATATCATTAGTGAAAAGTATAAGATTAAGCAAAAAGTAAAGGAGCACTACGAAAAATACATTAGCCTCGTGACTTATGACGAGGGCGTTAGTGAAAAGCAAAGAGCCGTACTTGATTATCTAAGGGACAATGATGGCAGCGCTTTGGAGAAAAATATAATCACTAGTCTTAATATATCGTCTTCACCGATAAAAACTCTTTTGAAAAAGGGTTTAGTGAGGGAAGATTTTATTCAAGAGTCGAGGAAGAGGGCTTATAATGTAGATTCTTACGAAAAGATTAAGCTAAATAAGGAGCAAGAAAAGGTTTACAAGCGCATGGAGCACTCGCTCGAACATGACTTAGGTGAAAAGTTTTTACTAAGAGGTGTGACTGGATCGGGCAAGACAGAAATTTACTTACATCTTGTTGAAAAATGTCTTCAAATGGGTAAAGATGCTATAGTACTAGTACCTGAAATAAGTCTTACGCCACAAACGATTAGGCGCTTTATTGGACGCTTTCAAAGAAAGGTTCACGTGCTTCATTCAAAGCTAAGTCTATCCGAACGCTTTGACGAGTATAACGATATAAAATCGACTTCGCCAAGCATAGTTATAGGTGCGCGTTCAGCAATATTTGCTCCGTGCAGAAACTTAGGACTCATAATCATGGATGAAGAGCACGATCAAAGCTACATATCAGATATGAATCCAAAGTACCAAACAGACGAAGTGGCTTATTACAGAAGCATGAGCGAGGGAGCGACGCTATTATTAGCAAGCGCTACACCATCGATATCGTCTTACTATAATGCCAAGCACGGCATATATGAGCTACTTGAGCTTGACAAGAAGGCGAAGGGACAAAAGGAAGCTGATATAGAGCTAGTTAATATGATTGACGAGATTCAAAGAGGAAATATCAGTCAGATCTCATCTAGATTTTTTGAAGTTATTGACGAGAATCTTAAGGCGAAGAAGCAAAGCATAGTCTTTTTAAATAGACGCGGCTATAACAAGGAGATATTCTGTAAGAGCTGCGGATACACATTTACTTGTGATAACTGCGACGTGAGCATGACCTATCACAAGGGCATAAACAAGCTTAAGTGTCACTACTGCGGTCTTGTGAAGAACATTCCAAAGACCTGTCCAAGATGCGGGGCGCAAAGCTTAAGCTTCGCTGGCTATGGCATAGAGAAGGTTGAGGAGCTACTAAGAAAGACTTTTCCAGAAGCAAAGATACTTAGAGCAGACAGCGACACGATCAAAACTGAGGACGATTACATCAATTTATACAAGAAAATGAATTCGGGAGCAGTCGATATACTTATTGGCACTCAGATGATTAGCAAGGGACTTGACTTTAAGAATGTTGATGCGGCAATCATTGTATCGATCGATGCTAATCTAAATTTCCCAAGCTATTCGGCGAGCGAAGACACATATAATTTAATCACTCAAGTGGCTGGCAGAGCTGGACGCGATGAAAAAGGCAGAGTGCTTCTACAAAGCTACGCTATTGACAATGAGACCATTGGCTATGCTATGAAGGGTAATTACGAGGCTTTCTACAGAAATGAAATTGCTTTAAGACAAGAGTTTCTTTATCCGCCATTCATCAATATGATATACATCGTCGGAACTAGCCTTGATAAAAACATTGTCCAAGCTGAGATGGAGTACTTAAGAAGCGATATCGAGAGCTATTTAAATAAAAATGATATCAGATGCAATGTCTCAAAGCTAATGCAATGCGCGATTGAAAAGATAAATGCAAGCTACAGATATCAAATCATATTGAAGTACACAAACACTTATTCGAAAGAGATAAAAGATTATATTCGCTTCATTTTATATAGAAGCAAATTTGCGAAGAACAAAAAAGTAAATTATAACATTTATATAAATCCAAGAAATTTTTTATAGGAGGTAAAGATGGCACTTAGAAATATTAGACACGACGAAGATGAAATTCTTAGAAAACAATCTAAGCTAGTTAAAGTTTTTGACGATAGACTTAAAGAGCTAGAAGATGACATGATAGAGACTATGAATCACGCGGAAGGCGTTGGTCTTGCTGCAGTACAAGTAGGTATACTTAAGCAAATGATAGTCATAGACATAGGCGAAGGACCTATGGTTTTTGTAAATCCAGAAATACTTGAAACAGAAGGCAGTTGCGACGATTACGAAGGCTGTCTATCAGTTCCGGGCTACTCTGGCGTGGTTGAAAGACCTGAAAAGCTTAAGCTTAAGTATCAAGACCTTGAAGGCAATGAACATGAGCTTGAGACTGAAGGCTTCTTGACTAGAGTAATATGCCACGAGACAGATCATTTGAAGGGCATTTTATATACTGACAAAGCTAAAGAAATGTATACAAATGAAGAGCTTAAGGCAAAATTAGATAAAGAACATAAGATGGAAGAGGCTAAATAATGAAAGTCATTTACATGGGAACGCCATTATTCAGCTTGGCTCCATTAAAGGCTTTAAAGGACCATGGCTTTGATATAGCTATGCTTATTACGCAGCCAGACAGAAGACGCGGTAGAAAGATGCAAATCACTTACTCAGAGCTAAAGACTTATGCTCTTGAAAACGATATAGAAGTCTTTCAGCCGGAAGATGTCAATAGCTCTGAGTCAATAGAAAAAATAAAAAATACAGAGGCAGATGTCATCGTGGTAGCCTCATATGGACAAATAATTAAAGAAGAGATACTTTATATGAAGAAGTATCACTCGATAAATATACACGCATCACTATTACCAAAGTATAGAGGAGCGGCGCCAGTTCAAGCGGCAATCATAAACGAAGACGAAGTAACAGGCATCACTCTTATGAAGATGGCAAAGGGACTTGACACAGGAAACATACTTATGTCAAGAGAGATAGCTATTGCGGATGATGACACGGCAGATACACTTACTATGAAATTATCTAATTTAGGCGCAGAGATGATAGTAGAGTACCTAAGTGAACTTACTGCGCTTGACGAGGGAAGCCCACAAGATGATGCAAAGAGCTCTTATGTAAAGATGATTAAAAAAGAAGACGCTTTTATTGACTTTAACGAAAGTGCTTCTAAGATAGAACACACAATTAGGGCTATGCAGCCATGGCCAGTTGCCTTCACTACTTACAAGGGCGAGAATATGAAGATATTTAAGGCTGCCATTGTCAAAGATAATAGTGATAAAAAGGCGGGTACTATACTAAATGTTAACGAAGATGGCATCTTAGTAAAGTGCAAGGACGAGGCCATCATCATAAGTGAAGTGCAAATGCCAAATAAGAAGAGAATGAAGGTTTCTGATTATATAAGAGGAAACAAAATTGAAATAGGTGAAAGGCTAGGGGATAGATAATGATAAACTTTTTAATCTTTGCGGGAAGATATCATAATTATGTAAGTTCATACTTCATCTATATAATTCCAGCGATGCTACTAAGCTTATACGCTCAATTCAAGATACAAGCTGTATATAGAGAGTACATGGGAAGGATGAGTTCAATTGGCCGTAGCGGCGCAGAAGTTGCTAGAGCTATACTTGACAAGAATGGATTAAGAAATGTAAATATTAAGGAAGTGCCGGGCACTTTAAGTGATTTTTATGATCCAAGGGACAAGAGTCTTTCTTTGTCAAAAGACATATCAGATGGCACATCCATCGCTTCAGTTGCTGTTGCTGCCCATGAGGTAGGCCACGCGATTCAAGATAAGGAAAGCTATCCAATGCTAAACTTAAGGAGCTTAATGGCGCCAGCTGTAAGCATTTCAAGCAGCTTAGCAATGTACTTGATACTTGGTGGCTTATTCTTTAATTTCATGAAGCTATTCGATATAGGCATAATCTTATATGGCATCATAGTTCTATTCACACTAGTGACTCTACCAGTTGAGTTTAACGCATCAAGAAGGGCTTTGAACGAAATTAGCTCTATGCCGGGCGTTAATGAAGAGACCATATATGGTTCAAAGAAAGTTTTAAAGGCAGCAGCTCTAACATATGTTGCAGCAGCCTTTGCAGCTATAAGTGAAATACTAAGACTACTTTCTATGAGGAGAAGAGATGATTAAGAATAACGACAGATACACAAGCTTTTTGATTTTGAAAGATATATTCGCGAGCGGAGCCTACTCAAACATCAGTTTAAGAACTGAGCTTAATAAGCTTGATAAAGATATTTCAAAGTCTTTCGTAACAAAGCTTGTTTATGGCGTTGTAGAGAGAAAGAAATACCTTGATTATATCATCTCAAAGTTATCTTCAACAAAGCTAGAGAAGATCGATATAGAGATACTCATAATTATGGAGATGGCCCTATATCAAATCATATACATGGACAAGGTGCCCGATAGCGCTGCGGTTAATGAGGCAGTGAACCTTACTAAAAAAGTTAATAAGAGGCTTTCAGGCTTTGTCAATGCCAACCTAAGAAATTTTTTAAGAAATAAAGATGATTTAATTAAAATCGATATAGCTGACGAAGACAAGATGCTAGCAGTAAAATATTCGCTTAATGAAGAATTTTTGGACTTATTAAATAGCGATTACGATAAAGAGACTGTAATTAATTTTTTAGCTAGATCCATGGACGAAAGACTACTTAACCTGAGAGTGAATACAAATAAGACTAGTAAAAAAGCTATCGGAGCAGTTCTTGAGAAATTTGATATTAAATACAAAGAGAGCGATATATCTATTGACAGCCTCATCGTATATGACAAGGTAAACGATGTGATAAAAAGCTTATATAAGCAAGGTTATGTTTCATTTCAAGACGCAACAAGCGCGAGTCTTCAAGATTATATAAAGCTTAATAAGGGCGATAAGGTCCTTGACCTATGCGCAGCGCCTGGTGGCAAGTCCATGCACATGGCAGAGAAACTTGAAGGATCAATAACGAGCTGCGATATATATGAGCATAAGATAAAACTTTTAGAGAGCGAGGCCCATAGACTTGGTCTTGACAATATTGATTTTAAAATCAATGATGCGATGAAATTAAATAAAGAATTTCTTAACAATTTTGATAAAGTTTTGATAGACGTACCATGCTCAGGAAGTGGTATAATATCTAGGAAGCCTGAAATAAAATATCAAATCGATATAAAAGAGCTTAAGGAGCTTAACGATAAGCAGTGGAAGATACTAAATATATCCAAAGACTACGTTAAGCGTGGCGGCTTGCTTATCTACAGCACATGCAGTATACTTAAGCTAGAAAACGAAATGATGCTAAAGAGATTTTTAGAAGAAAATAATGATTTTACTTTGGAAAAATTTATTAAGCACATGCCTAGTGAAAAGATTAACGACGGCTTTTTCATTTCATATCTAAGGAAGGATTAATTTGACGAAGATTATTAACAATATGTATATATCAGAGCTTGAAGAGTATTTCATAGAGCTTGGCGAGAAGAAGTTTAGAGCGAAGCAGCTCTTCGAGGCTATTCACAAGCAAAAGATAAAGAATATCGAAGATATAAGTACATTCTCACAAGATTTAAAAGAAAAACTTATTAATAGCTCTGAGATATATGGAGTAAAAAAAGTTTTAGAACTAAAATCAAAACTTGATGAAACAAAGAAATACCTTTTTGAGCTACACGATGGCAATATCATTGAGAGCGTCTTGATGAAGTATAAGTACGGCTACACTGTTTGCATATCGACACAAGTTGGCTGCAAGATGGGTTGCGCCTTTTGTGCATCGACTAAGAAAGGCTTTATAAGAAACCTATATGCCTCAGAGATGCTTGATGAGATATATGAGATAGAAAGGCTAAACGATATAAACGTATCAAACGTGGTTCTAATGGGTAGTGGCGAGGCGCTTGATAACTTTGATGAGCTTATAAGATTTATTGAGCTAATTAGCGCCAAAGAGGGCAAGAATCTATCGAAGAGAAACATCACTGTTTCAACTTGCGGTCTTGCTGACAAGATAGTGAAGCTCGCCGAATATGATTATCCGATCACACTAACGATATCATTACATAATGCGGACGAAGAAGAGAGAAAGAAGATCATGCCGATTACAAAGAGCTATCCCTTTGATAAGCTTGTACCTGCACTTAAAGAGTATCAAGCAAAAATCAATAAGAGGATATCCTTTGAATACGTTTTAATCGACGGACTTAATGACTCTTATCAATCTGCTTTAGATATAAAAAATTTATTAAAAGATATTAAGTCACACATCAATTTAATTCCACTTAACAAGATCAAGGAGTATGACGAAGAGCCGAGCAGTTCTGAAAATATAATGAAGTTTAAAAAATATTTGGAAGATTTTGGCTTTAATGTAACCGTTAGGCGCGAGTTAGGAGCTGATATAAACGCTTCGTGTGGACAGCTTAGAAATAATTATCTTGAACAATAGGAGGTGGTCAATGTGAATATTGGTTATGTATCAGACAAGGGTAAAACGAGAACAAATAATGAAGATAACTTTTTTATCTATGATGATAATCCATTCCCTTTCTTTGTAATTGCTGATGGGGTTGGTGGACACAAGGCAGGCGAACTAGCTAGTAAGATGGCGGTCGACACCATTGCCGATGTCTTGAAAAACACAAAGGATGCAGTTTGTATAGACGATGTCGAAGACGCTATAAGAACAAGCATAGTTAGCGCAAACAATTCCATTTACAAATATTCAAAGTTTAATAAAGAGTGCGAAGGCATGGGCACGACGATATTAGTCTGCGCCTATTACAAAAACACTTGCCTCATAGCTCATGTAGGTGACTCAAGAGCCTACCTAATCAGAGAGCATGAGATAGCTCAGCTAACAGAGGACCACACCTTTGGAAACGAGCTAATCAAAAGGGCGGGAAGCAAAATTTTTAATATAAAAAATATAGATAACAAAAACGCTTTGACCAGAGCTTTGGGAACAGAGAAAACTGTTGTCATTGACACATATAAGTTTATTCACAGGAAGGACGACATAGTACTTTTATGTACAGATGGACTTAACAAAGAGGTCGAAGATAACTCGATACTTGCAATAGTAGAGAAGAACAAGAGCGTCTCAATGCAAAAGGTAGCTGAAGAGCTTAAGGATAGAGCTATACTTATGGGCGGAAGAGATAATGTTACTATAATAACTATAAAGGCTTAGAGGTGATAAAATGGATAAGATGATAGGAAAACTTTTATCGGATAGATATGAAATCTTAGAAAAAATTGGCGATGGAGGCATGGCAACTGTCTATAAAGCCAGATGTAGAGTATTAGACAGATATGTTGCTATAAAAATTTTAAGACCTGAATATGCTAATGATGAAGAATTTATAAAGAAATTTAATAGAGAATCAAAGGCGGCTGCATCATTATCGAGCCAAAACATAGTTGGCATATATGATGTAGGCACTGACACTATTGATGACGAGACTATTTATTACATCGTTATGGAATATATCGATGGAACTACTTTAAAGGACATAATTGATAGCAAGGGCAAACTTTCTGAAGATGATGCAATTGATTACTCAATTCAAATCCTTAGGGCTTTGAAGGACGCCCATGATCACAATGTTGTTCATAGAGACATAAAGCCTCATAACATAATGATTACAAAGCAAGGCGCAGTCAAAGTAACTGACTTTGGTATAGCAAGAGCATCGACATCAACTACAGTTACTACAACATCTGATGTACTCGGCTCAGTCCATTATATATCACCTGAACAAGCTAGAGGCGGCTACACTGATAATAAGACGGATATATATTCATTTGGTATAGTTTTATACGAGATGTTAACAGGCAAAAAGCCATATGATGGGGACAATCCTATATCAGTAGCGATGAAGCAAATACAAGATGACATCGTTCCGCCGTCTGAGTACCTGCCTGGCATGAACAAGAATCTTGAAAAGATCATACTTAAGTGTACAAGAAAGAAGCAAAGTGAGAGATATCAAAGCGTTGATGACATCTTAGCAGACTTTTTATACTTAGATGACGATGTTAGCTTTAATTATGACAAACAAAATGACAATTGGAATGATGAAACTGTTGTTTTAAAGCAAGAGGATATAATTCGTGAAGAAAGAAACGAAAAGACAAAGAGAAATAGGGAGGAAAATATTTCTGAAATGAGACAATCAAACAGAAATCGCCGTAAAAAGAAAAAAGAAAATGGCTTAGCTGGCGTATTCTTAGGAATAATAACAGCTCTACTACTAGTAGCTGGACTATTCTTTGGATATAACTATTTAAAAGGAGCTTTAAGCGGTGGTGGATCAGATGAAGTAGCTGTACCAAATATAGTTGGTGACGATTTAGACACAGCAAAATCAAAGCTTGAAAAACTTGGACTTTCTTATGAAGTAGTTGCTAAAGAGAAGATCGAAGGAAAACCTAATATTGTTACAAAACAAGACCCAGAAGCAGATTTTAAAGTTAAAAAAGATTTTAAGGTGTCATTAACTATATCTGAATCAGAAGATAGTGTTGAAGTGCCAAACATAGTTGGTGAAACAATACTTGATGCAGAAAGTATATTGTATAAGTATGGCTTAAAGCTTGCCGAACCAAGTTATGAAGAAGATAGTGAGCATGAAGAAGGAACCATAATTAGACAAGAACCTAGTCAAGGCTCACAAGCTGAAAAAAATACATTGGTTAAAGTGATAGTAAGTAAAGGCAATTCTAGTGGCATTGAACTACCTGATTTTAAGGGTAGAAATAAAGATGAGGTAATTAAAGAACTTACTGAATTAGGGCTTAAATATAAAATTACTAGTAAAGACAGTGAAGACTTTGATAAAGACATAGTTACTGATCAATCAATAACATCAGGATCAACTGTTCAAAAAGATGAAGTTATCGACCTTGTAGTATCTAAAGGCAAGATCGAAAAGCCTGCCGAAGAAGAAACACCTGAAAATAATGAAACAAATGAAAAGCCAAAAGAAGATGAAAAGCCAAAGGAAAAGGCAGCAGTTGTTATAGACATAGTTCTTCAAGCAGATCCAGACCTTGATCAAACACACTTCACTATAATTAAAAACTCTAACGGAGTAAAAGAAACTGTTTACGATCAAATGGTTAGTAAGGAAGATGGTCAAGTGAGATTCAAGTACAATGCTAAAGAAGGAGATACTTTTGATATTTACAAGAATGACACTTATATAACTACAAAGCAAGCGAACTAATGAAGGGTAAAATAATTAAATCCATTTCCGGTGTTTTCTATATTGAGAGCATGGGCGAGATCTATGAAGCAAAGCAGCTTGGAAGCTTTAAGAAGCTTAAGATGAAGCCACTTGTTGGTGATATTGCAAACTTCGTTGAAAAAGATGGATCCTGCCTTATAGAGAGCATTGAGGAGAGAAAAAATGAGCTAATTAGGCCAAATGTAGCTAACGTAGATAATTTACTCATAGTTATGACTATAAGTACGCCAAGCATAAATTTACTTTTGCTTGACAAGTTCTTAGTCATGGCAGAGTACAATCATATTAGGCCTATAATCATAATAAATAAAAAAGATATCAAGCTTGATGAGCTTATATATAATTTGTATAAGAGCATCGGCTATGATGTCTTCGAGACGAGTATATATGATGACGAATCCATTCACATGGTATTAAACGAGATAAAGGGTCAAACCTCGGTTCTGTCAGGTCCATCTGGCGTGGGCAAGTCGTCAATAATGAACTACCTCAATAAAAACAAGCTGATTAAGACCCAAGAGATATCGATGAAGCTCAACAAGGGCAAGCAAACAACAAGGTCAGTGCAGCTTTACTCAATAGACGAGGAGACTAATATCATTGATACGCCTGGCTTCACATCGCTTGAGCTTGACTTTTTGCAAGAGGAAGATGAGTTAAAAAATTATATAAAAGAATTTAATAAGTATAAGAACAAATGCAGGTTTGCGTCGTGCGCGCACATCAATGAACCTGATTGTGAGATAAAAAGACAAGTAGAAGAAGAAAATATATCTCGTATTAGATATAAAAACTATCTACTAATGTATGAAGAGATAAAAGCAAAGAGGAGGTATTGACTTGAGAGAGATAGCACCATCATTATTGTCGGCGAATTTTTACAATTTGCAAGACGATTTAGAAAGACTAAAGAAGGCAGATATTAAGTATTTGCATCTTGACGTTATGGATGGAAATTTTGTTCCGAACATATCCTTTGGTCTACCAATCATTAAATCAGTGAGAAAGAACACAGATTTCATTCTTGACTGCCACTTAATGATAGAAAAGCCTGAAAGATATTTGGAAGACTTTAAAAATGCTGGAGCAGACATATTAACCGTTCATCAAGAGGCGACTATACATTTACAAAGAACGCTTGCTGAAATCAGAAGACTTGGCATGAAGGCTGGCGTGTCGCTAAACCCATCGACAAGTGAAGAAACACTTAAGTACATCATGGATGACCTTGATCTAATATTAATTATGTCGGTTAATCCAGGCTTTGGCGGCCAATCATACATCGAAGCGGTTAATGAAAAGATCAAAAGAGTGAGAAAGATGATTGACGAAAGCGGCAGAGACATCATATTAGAAGTCGATGGCGGCGTCAACAAGGACAATATTAAGAGCTTAGAAGCTTTAGGAGTAGATTTATTTGTTGCGGGATCAGCAGCATTTAAAAATTCAGAGATAGAAAAGAATTTAGGAGAGTTGAGAGATGAAAAATAAAGTAGCAATAGTATTAAACGGACCAATCGATAGTTTTTTAACAGGAGATATTAAAAATTACGCCATGGTCATAGCAGTTGATGGCGGCTTAAATCACTTAGTTAAGTATAATATGGAAGCAGACCTATTCATAGGTGATTGTGATAGTGTTAATGAAGATGCACTAATCTACATGGAGACAAGTGATATCGATAGGATAGAATATGACGTAGAAAAGGACAAGACAGACTTCGAACTTGCCTTGGAATATGTAAAAGAAAAGTGCAAGATTAAGAAGATTGATGTTTTCTGCGCTTTAGGTGGAAAAACTGATCACACTATGACAGTACTAAACAATGTCTTAGCATATAGCAAGGACCTTGACATAACTGTCTTTGGAGGCCAACAAGCAGCAAAAGTGCTTAACGAAGGCGATAAGCTTAGAGTATTGAATAGATATGATGTGGTATCATTCTCAATGGTACCAGTTGATGAAGACTTAACAGTTTCAATCGAGTCAGCAAAGTGGGAGCTTGATCATAAAACAGTTAAGAAAGAAAGTTCATTACTAATGAGCAATAAGGCAATGGGCGAGTATGCACTAGTTACTGCACATAAGAACAGAGCCTTTGTCTTCACAACATTGTTTTTATAAAATCGATTTAGCTTAAATACAAAGAAGGCCTGTGCATTATGCATAGGCCTTTATATATACACGCGAAAGAAGCAGAGGACATCCTCTGCTTCTTCTATGTATGAGCAAAAAAAATTGCAGTTAGTCTGCAATTTTTATTCGGCTCTTTGTACCTTACCTGATCTAAGGCATCTAGTACAAACATTTATTCTTTTTACAGTTCCGTTAACGTTTGCTCTAACTCTTCTTAAGTTTGGCTTCCAAGTTCTTCTTGAGTGTCTTAAAGAGTGAGATACTTTATTACCGGCAATCTTTCCTTTACCACATATATCGCAAACTTTTCCCATTTTCTTACCTCCTCTCAAGCTTTAACTACTTAATTATAGCAAAGTTAATCATAAAAATCAAGCTTTTTTTATAAAAAATAGATTTTTTTTAAAGAAAATATCAAAAAAACATAAAATTTCCATATATATCTTTAAAAATAAGCAATTTAATGGTATAATATAAGTAATTATGGATACAAATAAGCAAAGCAGAAGAGAAAATAAATTTATTAAGTGAATGGAGGGAGATTTATGCCTTGTCAATATACTAATGATTTAGGAACTATTAACATTGCTGACAATGTTATCGCTAAGATAGCGGGTCTATCTGCTATGGAAAGCTATGGCATAGTAGGTATGAGTGCAATCGATGCAAAAGATGGTTTTTACAAATTACTTAACATGGAAAATCTAGCTAAGGGAGTAAAGGTAGTAACAGACGGAAACCACTTAGACATATCTTTATATGTCGTATTGGAGTTTGGAGTAAAAATTTCGGTTGTTTGCGATAACATTATAGAAAAAGTAAAATACAATGTTGAAAGACAAACAGCTATGTCTGTTAAGAATGTCAACGTTTTTGTCCAAGGACTAAGAATGAATGACAATAAGTAGGAGGTAAATGTGAGTACTAATAAAATTGACGCAATTGTTTTAAAGAAAGCATTGATTGGAGCTCTAAACTCGCTTGGCGAAAACAAGGAAGTGGTTGACGCTCTAAATGTATTTCCTGTTCCAGACGGAGATACAGGTACTAACATGCTTCTAACAATGAAGTCAGCAGTTACAAATGCAGTTAAAGAAGAAAATAAAACTGTAAAAGAAATATCAAGTGCTTTGAGTAAGGGCGCTCTTCTTGGAGCAAGAGGAAACTCTGGTGTAATCTTATCTCAACTTCTTAGAGGTTTCAAAGAAGCTGTAGAAAATAAGGAATACATTGACATCGAAGCATTGATGGAAGCCTTTGTTAAAGCAAGTGAAGTTGCTTATAAGGCTGTTATGAGACCAACAGAAGGAACTATACTAACAGTATCAAAGGATTTAGCAAGTTTTGCAAGTAAGAACTATAGAAAATACACAGAACTTTCTAAATTTGCAGATGATTCACTTATCGCTTTAGAAGCATCATTGAACAGAACTCCAGAGCTATTAAGCGTATTAAAAGAAGCAGGAGTAGTTGACGCTGGTGGCAAGGGTCTTTATTGCATTCTTAAAGGGGCAATAGAAGGCGCTAGAACTGAAAATCTAGAAATTACAGTTCAAGATATAAATAAAACTAAACAAACAGCTAATAGAAAAGAAATTTCTACAGATAATATTAAATATGGTTACTGTACTGAATTTATTATAACTGGCGATACTAGCAAGGTTAATGAATTTAAGGAAACTATCTCAAAGATAGGCGACTCAATGGTTGTCGTTGCTCTTGATGATATAATCAAGTGCCATATACACTCAAACAACCCAGGTCAAGTTATTGAAGAAGCTTTAAAACTTGGTTACTTAAAGGACATCAAGATTGATAATATGCGTCTTCAACACAATGAGATACTATTTAGCGAAGAAGAGTATAAAAATACTGAAAAAGCAGACAATAAGCCAAAAGAACACAAAAAATATGGCTTTATAGCCGTAAGTTCAGGTGAAGGCTTTACAAAGATATTTAAGGATTTAAAAGTTGATGAAGTTGTTACAGGTGGCCAAACTATGAACCCATCTACAGAAGATTTTATGGAAGCAATTGAGAATATCAATGCAGACGATATATTTATTTTCCCTAACAACAAAAACATCATCATGGCGGCTAAGCAAACAATTGACCTTAGCGATAAGAATATCCATGTAGTTGAAACTAGAAATATGCCAGAAGCTATCACAGCTATGATTACTTTCGATGAGGACATGAGTGCAGATGAAATTCTTGATAACATGAACGAAGCCATCAGCGAAGTAAAAACTGGCGAAGTTACATTTGCCGTAAGAGATACTACTATCGATGGTAAAGAGATAAAGAAGGGTAATTACCTTGCTATCAGCTCATCAAAGATACTAGCAAGTTCAGCAGATCTAAACGAAACTACTATGGCTATGATAGATGAACTTATCGATGAAGACACATCTTTAGTGACTCTATATCTAGGCGAAGACGCTGAAAAAGCTATAGCTGATGACTTAATCGAAAAACTTGAAGAAAAATATCCAGACATAGACTTCGAAGCAATCGAGTCTAAACAAGCTTTATACTACTATATAATTTCATTGGAATAATGAAGCTAAGAGAGGTCAAGGGAGTAGGAAGTAAAACTGAAGAGTATCTAAATAGGCTTGGCTTATACACTGCAGAAGATGCGCTGTTCAACAGGCCTAGAAGGTATGAGGACAGGAAGAATCTTAGGACTATCTCTGATGATAGTTTAGCCGAAGCGGCACTATTTAAGGTCAAAGTTATTTCATCGCCTATAATGAGGCAGAGAAATATGATGATGTTTGACGTTTGTGACGAGAAGAACAACGCAAAAGTTTTCTTCTTTGGCATGAATTTTTACAGAAATATCTTTAAGCCGGGCAAAACATTCTACTTTTTTGGCAAATTAAGTAAAAATAAATTTGGATACAGCTTTTCTAATCCTGAGTTTTACAATAGCTTAAACACGGACAGACTTGGCTACATTGGCCCAATATACAATCTTGTAAAAGGCTTATACAATTCAAAACTAGTCTCAATCGTGACTGAGCTACTTAATACAAAAGGCATAGTAAAAGAGATAATTCCAGAAATTTTGATACGCGACTATAATCTATATGGTATAGATGAAGCCCTTAAAGAACTGCATTTCCCAACGTCGCATGAGACTTTGGAGAAGGCGAGAAAGACTTTAGCTTATAGAGAGATATTTACCGTTGAATATGGTTTTAAGGTCTTGAGAAAAGAAGTTCAGGATGAAAATTATGTGAAGTTTAAGCACTTTGATGAAGAAGAAGACTTTATTAATGGACTTGGCTTTGAGCTAACAGCTGACCAAAAGACTGTTATAGGCGAGATCAATGCTGATATGCAAGCTGATAAGAGGATGAATAGGCTAGTTCAAGGAGACGTTGGTAGCGGTAAGACCATAGTCGCTGTATACGCTATGTATAAGGCACATCTCAATGGCTACCAAGCTGCTATGATGGCACCAACTGAAATACTTGCTAAGCAGCACTACGAGAGCCTTAAAGATATTTTTAAGGATAAAGATATAAATGTAGCGCTATTATCATCATCGATATCAAATAAAGAAAAGAATGAGATTTATAAAGGACTAGAGAGTGGGGAGATAGACATAGTTGTCGGCACTCACTCCATAATCCAAGATAAAGTTAATTTTAATAAGCTTGGACTCGTTATCACGGACGAGCAGCACAGGTTTGGCGTAAAGCAAAGGGCGAATTTAACGAATAAATCGATATACGCAGACACTCTTGTCATGAGTGCAACGCCGATACCAAGGACTATGTCACTAATTTTCTACGGCGACCTTGATATATCAACTATCAAGACCATGCCGCCAGGAAGAAAAAAGGTAGAGACATACGCCGTGCCTTATTCTTACAAGGAAAGAATCTTTAATTTTATAGAAAAAGAGCTTAAAAAATCAAAGCAGGTCTATGTGGTTACGCCTCTGATCGAAGAGAGCGACTCGCTTGACTTGGCAAACGCAAATGATGTATATTTAGAATTGAAGGAGCATTTCAAAGATTATAATGTTGCTCTGCTTCATGGAAAGACATCAAATGAAGAGAAAAACAAGATTATGTCCGCTTATGAAGATAACGAAGTGCAGATACTTGTTTCAACTACTGTTATAGAAGTCGGCGTAAACGTTCCTAATGCTAATCTCATGATTATACTAAACGCAGAAAGGTTCGGTTTATCTACGCTTCACCAATTAAGAGGCAGGGTAGGAAGAAGCTCGGATCAAGCGTATTGCGTCCTTGTTTATGACAAGCTAAATGATATTAGCTACGAAAGACTAAAACTGATGCAAGAGACTGGAGACGGCTTTGAGATATCGAAGAAAGACTTGATACTAAGAGGACCAGGCGACTTCTTCGGAACAAAGCAGCACGGCTCTATAGAGTTTAAATTCTTTGATTTTGATAAGGACACTGAGATGATTAATGACATTAACAAAGAGGTTTTATCAATACTAAGAGGCGACATTGATTACGAAAAAGACAGATACGAAGCCTTGTTAAATAACATGGACTCAGTCTTTTACGATAGCAAACAAGATATTATCTTAAATTAAGAGGCAAGCTATGAGAGTTATATCAGGCGAATTCAAATCAAGAAAATTAATAGCACCAAAAGGCCTTAAGACAAGACCAACTTTGGATAATATAAAAGAAACAATATTTAATATCATATCGCCAATAGCGATTAACGCATCTGTTTTAGACCTATTTAGCGGAACAGGACAGATAGGCATTGAGTTTTACTCAAGAGGTGCGAAGGATGTCTACTTAGTAGATTCATCGCGCGAGGCCATAAGCGTTATAAATAAAAATTTAGAAAGCTTAGGTCTTAATGACGAGATAAAGCTTATGAAGATGGATGCCATAAGAGCCTTAAAAGGGCCTCTTAAGGATAAAAACTTTGACTACATCTTCTTAGATCCGCCATATAAGAGCCATGAGCTTCTAAATGAAGTACTTAAGCTAATTATCTCTCTTGATTTACTTGAGGAGAAGGGCAGTATAATCATAGAAGAGAATAAAGAATATGATTTATCTGAAGCCATTAGCAAAGATGATTTTGATATTGATACAAGAACAATTGGCGATAAGAAAATATTTTTTATAAAGAGGTGTTAAATGAAAGCTATATATCCCGGTAGTTTTGATCCTATAACCAATGGACACATTGACATCATCAACAGATCGAAAGACATTTTTGATGAGTTAATTATAGGCATAACTACTAATGTACAGAAAAAACACTTATTTACTATAGATGAGAGAAAAAAGATGATAGAGGAGATCTTCAAAGACGAGAAGAAGATTAAGGTAAAGACTTTTGATGGTCTTCTTACTTCATTTTGCGAAGAAGAGGGAACCAACTACGTAATAAGAGGTTTAAGAGCCGTTTCTGACTATGAATACGAACTTCAAATGGCGATGGCGAATAAATCACTTAATAGCGACTTAGAAACTATATTCTTGGTTGCGTCACATAAGTTCAACTTCCTTAGCTCTTCAATCGTGAAAGAGATTGCCTACTATCATGGAGATATATCGGCCTTAGTGCCAGAAAATGTTGAAAAAGCATTGAAAAAGAAATACGAAAGGGGTTAAAAAATGGATGTATTAGGTCTTATTGATGAGATTGAGGACATTGTTGAAACAGCGGGTTCTCTACCTCTAACAAGTAAGGTTTTAGTTCAAAAAGAAGAATTACTAGACATTATAAGCGAGTTAAGAATAAAACTTCCAGATGAAATAAAACAAGCTGCATGGATCAAAGAAGAAAGAGAAAGAATTATAAGCGAAGCAAATAAAGATGCAGAACAAATCATTAAAGAAACAAGATTAAAACTAGAAGAGCTTGTAAGCAAAGAAGAAGTTTTAAAAGAAGCTAATGAAAGAGCAAAAGACATTATGAACAAAGCACAAATTGCTTCAACAAACTTAAAGCGCTCTTCACTTGAATACTCTGACAAGCTTCTAATGAACGCTCAAGAAAACTTAAAAGACATGATTACTACTTTGAACGAAAACAGAACAGAGCTTAGAAAGATGTCAGCTTCTGTTAGCCAAGAAAATCACGTAGCACAAGAAAAAGAAGAAAAGTAAAAAAATAAATGCGAAAGTACATAATTACCTTCGCATTTATTTTTTTATTTGTTTTATAATTATTTTGCCATTGGCGAGTTTGTTGACTTGCCTTCAAGCGATTCAATTGCGTCCTTAAATACTTCGGCAATAGTTGGGTGAGCATATATCATATTTGATAAGTCTTCAACACTTAGACCATTGGCCATAGCTATAACAGCGTAGTGGATCAATAGGTCAGCGTCCTTACCGATGATGTGGCAGCCTAAAATCTTCTTGTGATCCTTTGTTGATAGTATCTTTATAAAGCCTTTAGTTCCACCAACTGCAAGTGCCTTGCCATTGGCTTGGTACATGGACTTTGCTTTGTCATACTCAATGCCTTCTTTTTCAAGTTCTTGTTCAGTCTTACCAACTTGAGCAAGTTCTGGAACTGTGTATAATACAGCTGGAACTATTGATAGATCAGTTTTTGGCTCAAGTCCAGATAACTTTTCAACTACGTGGAAGCCTTGAGCTGTAGCAAAGTGAGCTAATTGAGTGTTTTTGTAGATAACGTCGCCTATAGCGTAGATATTGTCGTTTGATGTCTTTAAGTTTTCATCAACTAAAACGCCGCCGTCCTTTGTTTCAACTTTAGCTGCTTCAGTGTTAAGACCATCAGTATTGCTTGCTCTTCCTAAAGCAACTAATACATATTCAGCTTCATAATCTTTTAAAGTATCTTTGCCTACCATTTGAGTAGTTACTTTAAGCATATCGCCAGCTTGCTCTATCTTTTTAGAGTGTTGCTTTGTAGCGAACTTAAGATTAGGGTTCTTTAATATTGATTGTAATCTCTTTTGTATTTCAATATCTGCTGTCTTGAACATATTGTTACCGATAACAGTTACTTCAGTACCAAAGCTTGCGTAGATAGTAGCAAATTCAAGGCCTATAACGCCTGTACCTATAACTATCATTGATTTTGGTATTTCTTTTAAACTTAGTAGAGTAGTTGAGTTTAAAACCTTTGGTAGATCACATCCTTCAAGTGGCTTGATGTCCTTTGATCCAGTAGCTATGATGCACTTATCAAATGTAACGTTTTCTTCACCGCCATCATTTAAAACTACTTTTACTTCATTTTCGCTAACGAAAGAAGCAGTACCCTTTAAAAGCTTGATATTGTCATAAGTTGAGATTAAATATTCGATCCCGTCTCTAAGTTTAGTCATAACATCTTGTTTTCTTTGGTAAATCTTTTCAGTATCAAGACCATATCCATCAACTTTTACGCCAAATTCTTCAGCATTTTGTACTTCGCTGTAGAAATCAGCTATCTTAACCATAGTCTTAGTAGGTATACAGCCAATGTTTAGGCAAGTACCACCAAGTAAGTTCTTTTCAACAAGAACAACATCATTTTCTAGTTGAGCAGCTCTGAAAGCGGCTTCGTATCCGCCAGGACCTGCGCCGATAATTAGTAATTTCATATATGTCCTCCTTTATATATATTATTTATTTTATTCCTAACATTTTAATTATATCATATAATTTGCTATTTCTTAAGAGTTTTTTCTATACTTTGTAAATTAATCTTGTAAGCATCTTTTACATTCATGCCCTTCATCAGATAATAAATTTGATCATTGTTTATCAATATCTCAAGGTCTAGCTTGCTCTCATGACTTAAATTATCAAGATCTTTGTACTTGCTAATGATATTTACATCGCTACGCTTTTTTATCTCTCTTAAAACTTTTTTTCCTTTTTCATTTGCACATAAAGGTATTATAAAATCATATTCTTTGTCTCTTGAAACATTATCTTTATATATATTTAATAGCATAGCAAGCATAAATCTATTGATCTTGCTCCTTGAAAAGTTTTTTCTGGCTACCATTTCCATAAATTCATTATAGCTCTTCGCCTCGTAGATGTATTTTTTAATATAGTTTACAGCGTCTTCATCATATTCAAAATACATTTTAAAATTCTTTTCTCTTATGAAAATGGATTTGATATAGGAAAAATATTTTTCTAAGTCAATAATTTTTTCTTGGGGAAGTGCTGGGACTAAATCACTCACATCTTCACCCTTATATATAAGAGAGCGTATATGGCTTGCGCTTGCTACGCCGCCATCATTGCACTCGTCGTTATAATGAGGGCCATGTCTTTGCACGGCGAATGGCTTCATAGCGCTCTTCGTTTCATCGAGAGCACTTATATACTTATAAGCAAGTATATTATTTGATTTATTCATAATATCCGTCGTAGTAAGTTCATTAAAGCTTAAAGCGTAAGCCCTTGAGAATGAAAGACCACTCGACAAAAGCTTTTTAATTAGCTCATCAAACTTACTTTCATTTGCCTTCATCATTTCGTGTGCCTTACTAAGAGCGTCTATACCATCTTCGCTGCCAAAGCTTAGGCAGTCAATTACGTTTAGCTTATTTAGTATGTTCACAGCATTTTTTGCAAATATATCTGCAGGTGCTATAGAAGAGAAGACGGGCAGCTCAAGAACAAGGTCACAGCCATATTCACAGGCAATCTTAGCTCTTTCATACTTGGTAAAGGCACTAGGAAGGCCTCTTTGCACAAAATTGCCACTCATCAGAGCGACCACTGCATCGACGCCTAGAGCTTCTTTTGTTTTATTTATATGATAGATGTGGCCATTGTGAAATGGATTGTACTCAGAAATGATTCCGACTATTTTCAACTTTTTCCCTTCTTTCTTAAAAAACACTTGAAATTTTCTACAATTTATTATATCATATATGTGTATGATTTGTTAAATATTTAGGGAGGTAAAAATGAAAATATTAGTAATTAATTGCGGATCATCATCATTAAAGTATCAATTAATGAACATGGATGACGAAAGCGTAATCTGTAAAGGTTTAGTAGAAAGAATCGGTATTGAAGGCTCTAAGCTTACTCACAAAGTTGAAGGAAGAGAAAATTTTGTAGTAGAAGAAGCTATGAAGGACCACAAGGCAGCTATGAAGCACGTATTTGACGCACTTGTTGACAAAGAACACGGCGTTGTTGCTTCACTTGATGAAATCGACGGTATCGGTCACAGAGTACTACATGGTGGTGACAAGTTAACTGACTCAACTCTAGTAACTGAAGACGTTAAGAAGACTATCGAAAAGTTCATCTGCTTCGGACCACTTCATAACCCAGCAAACCTTATGGGTATAGAAGCTTGTGAAGAGCTTGTAAAGGGCAAACCAAACGTTGTTGTTATGGATACAGCCTTCCATCAAAC